>CAZRHX010000014.1:0-11857 GCA_964599855.1 uncultured Tissierella sp.
TATATCGGTAATATAGTATTCATTTTGAGCATTCTCATCATCAAGCCTATTTAAAAAAGACTTTAAAAGCTTTCCATTAAAGCAAAAGACTCCTGAGTTTATTTCTTTAATTTGCTTTTCAGCTTCTGTTGCATCTTTCTCTTCTACTATTTTAGAGACATTACCATTATCATCCCTTTTTATTCTACCATATCCTGAAGCATCATCCAATATGGTTGTAAGAACTGTCCCATGTAAAGCTTCTTTTTTATGATAATCTAATAACATTTTTATACTTTTATCTGTTATAAGCGGTGTATCGCCACAAAGTATGACAACTGTATCTTCATCGTTTACCTCATCTATTCCCTGCATAACTGCAAAGCCCGTTCCATAGGGAGCATCTTTTCCTAGAGGTTGATCTTTAAATATAATAGTCTCATCTTTAAAAAAATCTTTTATAGCTTCTCCACCATGGCCTACTATTACAATATTTTTATCTATCCCAGAACCTCTACTAGCATCGACAACATATTCCAAAATAGGTTTTCCACATACCTTGTGAAGTACTTTAGGTGTTTTTGACTTCATCCTCGTTCCTTCTCCTGCTGCAAGTATAATTGAAATATCCATAATTCACACTCCAAGTTTAAAAATTTTTACTTATCTCCTATTATTTTATACTATTTACAAGATAAGTCTATAGTTTTATCTATATAAAATTAAAATAGAGCCATATGGCTCTATTTTAATTTGCCTTATTCATCTATAACAGCTTCTTCTAACTCTGTTAAACTTTTTTCGTACTCTAAAAATACTGCTTCTTGTATTTTTTTCCTTGTGGTGGGACTAATAGGATGGGCTATGTCTCTAAATTCTCCATCGGGCATCTTTCTACTAGGCATGGCAATAAATATACCATTTATCCCATCTATCACTTTTATATCATGAACTACAAATTCATCATCAAAAGTGACAGATACTATGGCTTTCATTTTAGATTCTTCAGTCACTTTTCTAACTCTTACATCTGTAACTTCCACTGTTCATTCACCACCCTTCATAAGGCAATATTATGCTTACTTAATATATTCTACAAAACTTTTTAAAATCCTTTATCTTTATTTGTTTTTTTGATTTATTTCATATTTTTAAAACTATCTCATAAATTGTTCTTTATTTTTAAACTCGGTATGATATAATAAACCAATGAAGTTTTTCATATAGGATACAAGAATATTAAAATAGAAATTCAGGAGGAAATATTATGTTTGAATTTAACTTAAAATCAAAAGAGCCTAAACATATACATTTTATAGGAATAGGTGGAATAAGTATGAGCGGACTTGCCGAAATCCTTTTAAACAAAGGCTATAAAGTAACCGGAACCGATTCATCTGATAGTAAAATCATTGACAGACTTAAAAGTTTAGGAGCAACAGTCTTTTTAAAGCACAATATAAAAAACATCTCTGGAGCCGACTTAATAGTTTTTACAGACGCTATTTCAAAAGATAATATAGAATTAAAAGCAGCAAAACAATCAGGTATAGAAACAATAGACAGAGCAAACTTTCTTGGAGCACTCATGAAAAACTATACATACTCTATAGCAGTTTCTGGAACGCATGGAAAAACTAGTACAACAAGTATGTTAGCAAGCATCACCAACCACGGCAATCTGCAACCTACCGTGCTTTTAGGAGGGCAATTAGACGACATAGGTGGAAATGTAAAGATAAATTCAGACGAGTATATTCTAACTGAAGCATGTGAATATAAAGGGAATATATTAAAATATTTTCCTACAATGGCAATTATCTTAAATATTGATGAAGATCACTTAGACTATTTTAAAAATATAAATCATATAGTAGAGACATTTGTAGAATATGGAAAAAACTTAAAAGAAGATAGCTACCTCCTTGCCAACCTCGATGATCCCCATATGCAAAAAGTTATAGATGGCACAAGAGCAAAAGTAGTTAGTTTTGCAATAGATCAAGATGCAGACTATAGAGCAGAAGATATTAAGTTTTCAGACGACGGATATCCCACTTTCAATTTTAATATTAAAGGTGTAGGAAAGTTTCCTATAACACTTAAAGTTATGGGTAAGTACAGTATCTACAACTCATTAGCTAGCATGGCTGCAGCTCATCTCTACGGTGTACCCATAGATCATATATTAAAATATATGAACCTCTATAGGGGAGTTCATAGAAGATTAGAATATAAGGGTGATTTTAACGGAATAGACATATTAGATGATTATGCTCATCATCCGACTGAAATAAAAGCAACTCTTAAAGCTTTAAACAATAGAAAGGGTAGGAAACTCTATTGTATCTTCCAACCACATACTTTCACAAGAACTAAATCGCTTTTAAATGGTTTCGCCGAGTCCTTCGCACTTGCAGACAATGTAATTATAACCGACATCTATGCAGCACGAGAAAAAGACAATGGAGAAATCCACGCCAGAGATTTAGCAAAAAAAATAAAAGAAAAAAATTCAAACACTATATATCTTTCTACTTTTAAAGAAATAGAAGACTATTTAATTCTAAAAGTTAAAAAAGGCGATGTAATCCTGACTATGGGAGCGGGAAATGTATATTTAATAGGAGAGTCTATATTAGAAAGAGAAAATATAGAGGTATTAAAAACCGTAGTTGTATAAAAAACGCATTAGGTCAGCTGACCTAATGCATTTTTTATCTTTAATATCCTGGTTTTTCTAAAAGTCTAAACATATTCTTTTTATACTCTTCTACTCCAGGTTGATCAAATGGATTCACTCCCAGAAGATAACCTGAAAGAGCACAAGCCTTTTCAAAGAAATAGATTAATTTTCCAATATAAAACTCATTTAACTCTGGAACTGTTAGAAGTAAGTTTGGAACATGTCCCTTTATATGAGCTTCTTTTGTACCTTGGAAAGCTTTTTTATTTATATAATCTAAGCTCTTACCTTGTAAAAAGTTTAATCCATCTAAATTGTCCTCACTTGCTTTTATAAATATATCTTTTTCGCAGTTTTCTATATTTATGATTGTTTCAAATAAATTCCTTTGACCATCTTGTATATATTGACCCATAGAATGAAGATCTGTAGTAAAGTTTACAGATGCAGGGAAAAGCCCCTTCTTATCCTTTCCTTCAGATTCTCCATATAACTGCTTCCACCATTCAGAAAAATAGTTTAAAGCAGGTTCATAGTTTACAAGTATCTCAATATCCTTGCCTTTATTATATAATATATTTCTTATAGCAGCATATTGATAGGCAGGATTTTCCTCTAAATCTTCATTAGAATATTCATCCATACCTTCCTTGGCGCCTTCCATTATCTTGTCTATATCTATTCCAGCTACAGCAATTGGAAGAAGACCTACAGGCGTTAGGACAGAAAACCTTCCGCCTACATCATCTGGTATTATAAAAGTTTCATATCCTTCTATATTGGATAATTCTTTTAAAGCTCCTTCCTCTCTATCAGTAGTAGCATATATCCTAGATTTGGCTTCTTCTTTTCCATATTTTTTTTCCATATATTCTTTTAAAACTCTAAAAGCTATAGCAGGTTCTGTAGTAGTGCCAGACTTGGATATAATGTTTACACTTATATCTTTACCCTCTATGATATCAAGTAAGTCAAGCATATAAGAAGTAGAAATGCTATTTCCTAGATAATAGATTTCAGGACCATTTCTTTTTTTAGTTTCTAAGCTATTGTAAAAATTATGGGTTAAAGCATCTATACAAGCTCTAGCTCCTAAATATGACCCTCCTATACCTATTACAATTAAAACATCAGAATTCTCTCTAATTCTTTGAGAAGCTTCTTTTATTCTCTTAAATTCTTCCTTGTCATAGTTTTCAGGGAGATCCATAAAACCTAGGTAATCATTTCCAGCACCTTTTTTTTCATGAAGTAATTCAATCTTCATAATTAAATTTAATACCCATAAAAAGCCATCTCCTTTTTAATCAAATATTTCTAATAGCAACAGAGCAAAATCATCTTTTATCTCACCAAAACTATGTTTAAAAACTTTTTGTTCTATGGTCTTAAGCATTTCTTCAGGGTTTGTTTTTATTATGTCTACAAGCTTTTCTATTCCAAACTCTCTTCCCGAATAGTCCCTAGCTTCAGTAACCCCATCTGTATAGAATAAGATTTTATCTCCTGAATTTATCTGTATTTCTTTTTCCTTAAAGGATATTTCTTTAAGCAGTGAGGATATTGGATGTCCTTTGTTTTCTATTAGATTTATTATATTATTTTCTATATCGTATCTTATAGGCATACAATTATGACCAGCATTTGCATACTTGAGTGTCTTTGTCTTTGTATTGTAGATTCCATGAAATATAGTAAAATAATATTCAGCTTCTAGATCCAAATCTAAAAACTTCTTATGGAGTTCTTTCAATCTATCAGCAGGGCTAGCCGAATCTTTCGCCATAACTCTCATGGTTTGGCGGATAAACATGGTCATAAGACTAGCTGAAACACCATGACCGACAACATCACTTATATATACTCCTATATTTTCTTTATCCACCTTATACATATCGAACATATCGCCACTTAAAGTTTCTGAGGGTCTATATATATAATCCAAACTTATATTCTCCAACTTTTCTTTTTTAGGAAGCATCTTTTGCTGGAGTCTTTTGGAAAATACCAAGTCACTTTTCATCTTTTTATTCTTGTTTATAAGCTCTAGTTCTAGTTTTCTTTCACGGGTTACGTTTCTAAATACTTCTACAGCAGCTATTATAGTCCCTTGGCTGTCTTTCACAGGAGAGCTTTTAACAGAATAAGTTTTGCCTTTTATAAGTTTTTCTTTTTGTATTATTTCGCCAATTTCTATACTTTTTTCGGTAATACAACTATCACAGGCTTCACCATCATAGATAATCTCATAGCATCTTCTACCTATAATATCAATGCCCAGATCATGTTTCATGGCCCTATTGGCATAGATCACTCTTCCATCTATATCGATAACCCTGACCCAATCAGCCATACTTTCCAGTACATGGTAATTGAGTATTCCATAATCCAAACCTTCATATTCTTCAAGTATATTTATGTACTTATTTTCTTTTAACATAGAATCACCCAATTCATTTATTTTATTCTATATCTTATAACAATCCCATGACCATTAGACCTAATACAAAATCTTTTAATTCTTGGATAATTTTAACTTAAATCATA
The DNA here is from genome assembly GCA_964599855.1 of uncultured Tissierella sp. GTDB lineage: Bacteria > Bacillota > Clostridia > Tissierellales > Tissierellaceae > Tissierella_A. Next base: position 5,213 of record CAZRHX010000014.1, read on the forward strand.
TGAACTATTGAGCTTCATATGATTTAAGTTTTTTCATATTATATGATTTATAGTTGCCTCTATCAATCTATCTATCTATATTATCATTGTATATTATATTATAATTTTTTTCTATAGATAAAAATAAGTTTTAATCAATATTGTACTTTCATTTCTTTTTCTTCTAGATATCTTCCTAAAGCATAAAGAGTGTCTGATAATCTATTTACATACTTTATTACTAAAGGGTCTACTTCTTCTTCTCGGGATAGAGTTATTATCCTTCTTTCACCCCTACGACATATAGTTCTAGCTACATGGATATAAGCCGACTTCTTGCCTGAACCTGGCACTATAAAACCTGTTGGATTATCTAATCTACCCATATATATATCTACAATCTCTTCTAAATCTTCTATATCTTTTTCTACAATATGAAAGTTGACTTTTTCTTTATCTTTTGTAGCCAGATTTGTAGTTACAGTAAATAATTTATTTTGAGTAGTTTCCAATATCTTATGGATTTCTTCATCTTCTACATAGTTTTTAGCTATACCTAAAAAAGATATGAGTTCATCTATAGTTCCATAGCTCTCTACTCTTATATCATCTTTAAAAAGTATTGTATCATCATATAAAGAAGTCTTTCCTTTATCACCCTTTTTTGTATATATATTCATATAAAATCTTCCTCTCTATTTTAATCCTTTATCTGGTCTTGGTCCATAGAATTGATAGTAAGTGACTTCAATTCTACCATTGTATAGTTTTCTTCTTCTATCTGCTTTTCTATCATATAGAGCTTCAAAATTTCGACTAGAAGTTATAGCATAAACCGACCAAGTTTTCAGCATTTTAAACTTTTCACCAAAATCTTTATAGAGCTCATTTATCTCTTCTATCTCACCCATTCTCTCACCATAAGGAGGGTTTGTGATTACAACTCCATATTCATCTTTTAAATCAACGTCTCTCATATCTTTCATGAAAAACTGTATATCATCTTCAAGACCTAATTTTGCAGCATTGTCTCTTGCTCTTAAAATAGATCTTTTATCTGTATCTGAACCAAGTATCTGAAGTTCTGTTTCATTATCTATTTCCTTCATAGCATCTCTTTTAGCTTGAGTCCAAAACTTTTTATCTACCCTACTCCACTCCTCCGATGCAAAGTTTCTATCAAGTCCTGGAGCTATATTGCGTCCAATCATAGCCGCCTCTATGGGAATAGTACCAGATCCACAAAAGGGATCATAGAGAACTCTATTTTTATTCCAAAAACTTAAAAGTACCATAGCAGCTGCTAGAGTTTCCTTTATAGGAGCATCTCCCGCCCTATCTCTATAGCCTCTTCTGTGAAGTCCAGCTCCTGAAGTGTCCATAGTCAAGGTTGCTACATCTTTTAATAAAGCAACTTCTATAGTATATTTTGCCCCAGTTTTTTCAAACCAGTCCACATCATATTTTGTCTTTAGCTTTTCCACTATAGCTTTTTCCACTATCCTCTGACTGTCAGAAATACTATATAGTTTAGAGTTTATACTCTTTCCTTCCACTACAAAGTTTGCATCTTCTTCTATCCATTCGTCCCAGGGAAGTGCTTTAGTTTTTTCAAACAACTCATCAAAAGAATATGCTTTAAATTCTCCCATCTTTAATAGAACTCTCTCTGCAGTTCTAAGCCATATATTTGCTTTAGGAATATCTTTTTCACTTGCTTTAAATGTAACTTTTCCGTTTTCAACTTTCATATCATTATATCCCAATGCTTCCAGTTCTCTTTTAGTTACTGCTTCTATACCAAATGTAGTAGTAGCAATAAGTTCTATATCACTCATCTTTTATCTCTCCTTTTAACTATACTCTTATTATATATCATATCTTTAACACTTAAAAGTTATTTTAGTTTTTTATAGAAGATTTTGGGTATAAATAATATAATGTAAAAAAAACAAAATTAAAATGGAGGTTATTTTATGAAAAGCATAGGAGAACTATATCAAAGTGGAGACTGGAAAGGTGAAAAACACGTTCCTGTAATTCATGCACCAGAAACTGTTAAAGCAGGCGAAGAAGTAGAGGTTGAGATTATCATAGGTGAAGAAATCCCTCATCCTAATACACTTGAACATCATATAGCATGGGTAAAGGTTTATTTTTTAGCTGAAGGTTCTAAATTCCCTGTAGAAATAGCTGCACACAATTTCTCAGCTCATGGAGAATTCGAATTGTTTACATCTTCAGATACAAGTGTAAGATTTACAAGTAAAAAATCTGGAACTATCTTTGCAACTTCTTACTGTAATATCCATGGTCTTTGGGAAAACAGTAAAGAACTAGTCGTAGAAGCTTAATTATAAAGCTTGACAAAAGAAGAAAAATATATTAATATACTTATTAATGAAAAGTTGCATAAAAGAATTTATAGATATGAAAATTATTCTATAAATCATATAAAACTATGAAAGATAAAAGTAGCTCAATTTAGTTAAATATAGAGAATAGACTCACAGTGGAAGGTCTATAACTTAATTTTGAGTGAATTACATATCTGGAGTTTCAATAGAAAACTATTGCGTCTTATTCCACGTTAAGGAAAACTTGAGGCTTTATGCAAATTAAGGTGGTACCACGAGTGTTTCTCGTCCTTTTAGGAGAGAAACGCTCTTTTTTTATTTTATTTTAAGGGAGAGAATCTAAATGGAAAATGTTTTTGATATTTTAAAAGAACGAGGATATATTGACCAAGTTACTTTTGAGGAAGAATTAAGGGAACTTTTAGAAAAAGAATCTGTTCCATTTTATATTGGCTTTGATGCTACAGCAGACAGTCTAACTCTTGGACACTATCTACAGGTAATGGTTATGACTCATATGCAAAGAGCAGGTCATAGACCTATAGTGCTTCTGGGCGGCGGAACTACTATGGTAGGAGATCCTTCTGGGAAATCTGATATGAGAAAAATATTGACACGTGAGATGATAGACTATAATGCCTCTAGATTTAAAGAACAATTAGCCCGTTTTATAGATTTCGGAGAAGATAAAGCTATTATGGTAAACAATGCAGATTGGTTACTTGATTTAAACTTCCTAGATTTTATGAGAGAGATAGGAGTTCATTTCAATGTAAATAGAATGTTAAGCTTTGACTGTTATAAAAACAGAGCAGAAAAAGGCCTTACCTTCTTTGAATTTAGTTATATGCTTATGCAATCGTATGACTTTTTAAAATTATATAGGGATTTAGGCTGTAAACTACAACTTGGTGGAAGCGACCAATGGTCCAATATGATAGGTGGATATGAATTAGTTAGAAAAATAGAAGAAGATAAAGTTTATGCTATGACCTTTAAACTCTTATCCACTGCAGCTGGTACTAAAATGGGTAAAACTGAAGCTGGTACTATTTGGCTAGATGAGGAAAAAACTCCTCCTTATGAATTATATCAATACATGAGAAATGTAGACGACAGAGATGTAGAAAAGTTCTTAAGCCTCCTTACCTTCTTGCCTATGGATGAAGTAAAGAAACTAGGTGCTCTGGAAGGCGCTGAGATAAACAAAGCTAAGGAAGTTTTAGCTTTCCAAGTAACAAAAGCTATACATGGAGAAGAAAAAGCCAAAGCAGCTCAAGATGCTTCAAAGGCTTTATTTAAAGGCGGAAATGAACAAGGTGATATACCATTTACAAAGATGGACTCTTCTATATTCCAAGAAGGAATAGGAGTACTCAATCTACTGAGAGAACTAAAACTTATAAAGTCTAACAGCGAAGGAAGAAGACTGGTAGAACAAGGCGGAATAAGTATAGATGATGAAAAGGTAAAAGCTATAGATAAGATTATTTCCTTAGATGATTTTAATGATGGGAAGATATTGATCAAAAAAGGTAAAAAAGTTTATCATCAAGTAAAAATATAAGCTCTCTAGAGAGCTTATATTTTTTATCTATCTTTATATCATCTTATAAAGATTATATCTGCAATAGCCAATAGACTTTCGTCTTTATTAAAGTACTTCGCTAAATCGACCTTCTCCAGTATTTTTCCTATGGTGTTTACCTTTTCTCTTTCTTCTTTTTCAAAGGGCTCTATAGTCCTAACTTCCTTAAGTAGAACTTCAAAATCATATATCTGATAGACTTTTATCCCTAGATCTTTTGCCTTTTTTTCCAAGAGAGCTATCAAGAGATCCTCATAGCTAAAATCTTCTTTTAATCCCAACAAGGATCCCATCTTTGGAACTAACTTTTCAAATAGAACTCTTTTAGAGGGATTTAAATTTATATTTAATCTGTTTAAGATTTTTCGGATATCTTTTTTATCTAAATCCAATAAAAGTCTCATATAATAATCTTCATCTTTAGCTTTAATATAATATATATTTCCCTTTAAGCCTCTAAATACTTTTAAAGCATCATAGTAACCCATCTTTATATTTTCTTTTGCTTGGTCCCTATCACATATATAAGAATGTCCTATATCTCTGGAAGGAGATATTACTGTAATACCCTCACCATTAGGCGCCCTTCTAGTAAGTCCCCTTGCATGCGTTCTTACCAATATCAGCTTTTCGTATCCCTTTTTTTGTAATATTTTAAAGGGTAGATTGTCATAAAATCCTCCATCTAGATAGGTTTTCCCACCAAGTTTTTCAGATTTAAATATAGGTAGATATGAAGAGGCTAATAGATAACTTCCAACTTCTCCCTTTGGAATATCTTCTATAAAGATTTCTATAGGTGTTAAATCTGTGAGATTTATCGTTACAATAGCAAAATCCATTACTGACTTTCTTATTTTTTCTTCATCTAAAGAGCTTTCTATCATCTCTTTAAAGGGAGATATATCAAAGCCTCCTTCTGTTAGCAAGACAAGAAGTTTTTTTGACAGATGTTTGATATCCTCTAATTTTAACTTAGAATTCATAATCCTATGGATTTCATCTTCATTTGCCTGAATAATATCTGTATATGATATATTGTTCCATAATTCTAAACACTTTTCATAATCACCTTGTACTATCATAGCACCATTTAAAGCGCCAATAGAAGTTCCAGCTACTGCTTTTATATCTATACCTTCTTCTAATATAGCTTTATAAACACCCATATGATAAGATCCCTTGGCGCCTCCTCCTTCCAATACCAATCCATACATAAAAACCATCTCCTATTCTAAATTTTTATGGTATAATTTCTATATAAATATATAATTAAAGGGAGGTAAACTTATGTCTCAAAGAAAAAGTTGGAAAAAATACTTTATGGAAATAACAAATTTAGTAGCTACACGTTCCACTTGTGACAGAGCTTTTGTAGGCTGTCTACTGGTAAACGATGATAATCGAATAGTATCTACTGGTTACAATGGTTCTGTTAAGAAAAACCCCCATTGTGATGATATAGGCCATAGGATGAGAGATGGTCATTGCATAGCAACCATACACGCTGAGATAAACGCACTCCTCTACTGTGCCAAAGAAGGTATCTCTGTAAAAGACTGCTCTGCATATGTAACTCACTTCCCTTGTCTAAACTGTACTAAAGCTCTTATCCAAGCTGGGATAAAAAAAATCTACTTCCAAAATGACTACAGGATTGATGAATACGCTATGGAACTTTTGCAAATAAACGGTATAGAGGTAGAAAGAGTATAGGATAAAACTAAGATGGCTAGTTAACTAGCCATCTTAGTTTTTATATTTAAATTAATTTTATTAAACATCTAAAGGCGTGTAAGCTTCCCTATGAAGAAAATGTTTCTCATCTAAAGCTTCTAAAATAGCCTTAGTCCAAGGAATCATATCCTTAGGGGTTCTTGAAGTTATTATATTACCATCTACTACAACTTCTTCATCCACATAATTTGCTCCTGCATTTATCAAGTCATCTTTAATAGACATAAATGATGTTACTTTTTTACCCTTTAAATCACAACTAGATGCCATAATCCATGGTCCATGACAAATTGCTGCAATAGGTTTTTGGGCTTTGTCTAATTCTTTTACAAAGTCCAAGGTAGCCTTACATCTTCTCATCTGATCTGGAGAATAACCACCTGGAATTACAACCATATCATAATCTTTTGCATCTATATCTTTTGACGCATGAGTACTTTTGATAGGATAAGAACCGGTCTTCCCTTTATAAACCGTATCTTTTTCAGTACCAACTAAATCAACTTCATATCCTTCTTCCATCAGTCTATAATAAGGATATAAAAGTTCGATCTCTTCATATAAATCTTCTACTAAAACTGCTATTTTTCTCATACTTTCCTCCTTATATTTTAAAATCATCTATTTTACTCTCTTACATTAATATATATACCCAAATGTATATATATTATAGATTCAATTTAAAATAAAAGTAAAAAAATATAGAATAAATTAAATAAGCGCTTCATTTATCGCTTCTTTAGCCAAGCTATCTGCAAGTTCATTATATTTTACACCACTGTGAGCTGGTACTTTTATAAATTTCACTTGGAGCTCATCTTTTATAGAATCATAAAATGTTTTATAGGCACGAGTTCCAGCTTTATTTGTTTTCCATTCTCCTAGGGCCCATTTTTCTATCCCTGCATAGTCATAAGAAAGAAAAAGTTTCTTATATCCTCTTTCTATAGCTATCTCCATAGCTACCATAGCACCCTTTAACTC
>CAZRHX010000014.1:11867-16978 GCA_964599855.1 uncultured Tissierella sp.
GCCTGAAACATTTCTCATTTTAGCAAGTTCTTCATCCCTATCTATGCCTTTAAATGTTTCTATACCATCCCTTGTTATAATAACTGCTCCATAACTAAAGGTCATAGAAGGAAGATGAAAACTTCCATCTACATATGATATCATTTGGTCATCTTGGAGATTTTCGATTTCAATTTCTTTTTCAATGTTTTCTTTTTTTTCATATAATTCTTTTTTATTTTCTCCTATAAAAGATATATCCTTATCTTCTACAAAAGCAAAAGCTTCATCATATGTTTTAAATTTCTTATATTCAGCTCCTTTAAAACCTTTTACTTCTCTTTCACACTCACTCCATGAAGAGTAAACTCCAGGAGCATTTCCTTTTCTAACTCCATAAAAATATTTAGCCATAGTAGTTCTCCTTTTATATTGGTGTATATTCAAAAGCTTCTTTATTTTATCCTTCTTTCGAATGAGCTATTCTGCTAGCAGTAGCGGCAGCTAGAGCTGCGACTAAGTCATCTAAAAAAGTATTGCATTTATTATCTTTCTGAACATCTAGTTTTTTTATAATTCCTATTTTCTTTTTATCCAAATATCCAAAATTAGTAAGTCCAATCGTTCCATATACATTGACTATGGACAATGGTATTATCTCATCTATACCATAAAGTGGCTCATCTGTTTCAACTATGGTTTGAAGAGGCTCAGGTAAGAGTTTCTTCTCTGCTAATTCATCTAAAGCAATACCAGTTAAAATCGCATGAACTATTTCTCTTTTATTTAGAACTGCTTTTAAGTTTTCAAGACATACTTCTATGGTCAGATCGTCATAATATTCAGACTGTAAAAACATGACCAAATCAGCTATATCCTCTAATTCAACGCCTCTTTTATTTAACATCTCAATCGCAACTTGAGATAACTCTTCTCTATTATATTTACTCATAAAATCCTCCTTAATTTCTTATCACTGTTAAAGTGCTGAATAAAAATTGCTAGAAACTTTAAAATTTCTAGCAATTTTTATTTCAGTTTGTTTTATTTGCTTTTTCCTCCACTGGCTCCTTTACTTAGCATCATCTTTTCCATACCATCAGTTGCCTCTATCTTTCCATCATTCATAACCCAAAGTGCTTCTGTATCTTCTAGAGACTCTATGAGTTTTTTACTTTTATCAAATGGAAGTAAAAAAGCTGAAGTAGATAAAAAGTCTGCAATACCAGAATCAGGAGTAACTATTGTTATAGCTCTATAATAATCTCCTGGCATAAAGGTATTTGGATCTATAATATGATGATACCTCTTTCCATCTACCATAAAATATCTTTGATAATCTCCACTGCTGACAACAGAATAATCATTTATGAATATAGTTTCAAGTACATTTCCTCCATCTATAAGATCTGTATCAGGATTTTGAATCCCAATGCCCCATTTTTCTTTTCCATCTTCCAAAGGCTTGCCTATAGCTCTTATATTTCCTCCAGCACTTATAAGCACTGACTCCATTCCGGCTTTTCCTATTTCCTCAGCTACTAACTCTACCGCATATCCTTTTGCCACTGCACCTAGATCTATTAACATATTAGCGTCTTCTAAAAACACAGTGCTTTTTTTCTCATTCACTATTATCTTTTCAATATCTGTATACTTAGCTGCCTTCTCAAGCTCTTTCCTGGAGGGAATAGCTGCATCTTCAGGATTCTCTTCTGCCCTATCACTATAGCTTGACCAGATATTTACAAGGGGCCCCATAGCTATATTTGTCTCTTTCCCTGCCTTATAGTACCATTCCTTAGAAAAAAGAATTAAGTCTATAATCTCTTTTTCAACCTCTACAGGCTCTATTCCTGCCTTGTCATTTATAGTTTTTATATTATTTATTCCTTCATAGTTTTTATATTTATCAAAGAGTTTATGAAGTTCTAAAAACCTACTGTGAATCTGCTCCATATTCTTTTCAAACTCTTCTTCACTCTCAGCATATATTATAATCTGTGTAAGAGTGTCAAATGTATCAAAAAAACTTTGCTCATACCTCTTATAAGGATTTTGAGAACATCCACTTAAAAAGGAAATGCCTAAAGCAAATATCAAGACATACAAAAATCTTTTCTTCATCCAGTCACCTCCATCTATAGTGATAAATTATATCTAAAATTTATTTATACTGTTCTATCTTCTAAAGGCTTAAATAGTTTTTCTTTATCTAATTGTGGATTCTTTTCATATACTAGTTCAAGGGCAATCTTACCTCCGTGGTCCATACCCTGGCAACCCGCAAGCATTACAATATCTCCCTTTCCTAGATCTTCTAAAGAATAAGCTATAGCATCTTTTAGCTCTTCAAAGAATATTACTTTTATTCCATTTTCTTTCATGATCTCATTAAATACTTTTTCCTCTTCTTCAGAAACAACATCTTTTGTAGTTACATCGCTCACACTCTTAGTAGCTATAATCTCTTTTAACCCAAGTTTATCTTTCCAATCAGCTATAGTCTCTGCGTTTTCTCTATTTACCGTAACACCTCTACTGCCCCTTATAGCATAAACTAAATGAAAGTTTTCATAAGTCATATATCTTAATGTTTCAAGAGTTACATTTATATTGCCCCTATTTGCAAAATGATCATCTATAATGACAAAATCTTCTTCATATATATATTGGAATCTTCTCTCCACTCCTGAAAATTCTTTTAATCCCAGCTTTATACTTTCAACAGATATGCCATCTATAAGAGCAACAGTTATAGCCGCCATAGAGTTTGCTACAGAATGATAGCCTGGAATACCAAGCGCTACACGAAACTCTCCCTCTACCGTTGAGCCATCCAAAGCTTTAAAAGGTTCATTTATAACAACTTTAAACTCTGCCCTACCTGTATCTAGCGAAAGATCGTCACAATAAAGATTTCCCTTTTTTTCTGTAAGTGAATAAGTTATAACCTTGGCATCAGTTTTATCTATAAGCGATGCAGAATATTCATCATCTAAATTTAAAACTGCATAGGCTTCTTTTTTAGCATTCTTTATATGGCTAGACTTAGCAGCCCAATACTTTTCAAATGTACCATGCTGATCTATATGTTCCCTACTTAGATTGTTCAAGGTAACTATATCAAAGTCTATATCATTTGCCCTGTAAAGCTCCAAGCCAGATGAAGAAACTTCCATAGCAACCCTCTCTACATTTTGTTCCTTCATTATCCTTAACTGCTTCTGAATATCTACACTCTCAGGAGTTGTAAGAAGTGAAGGTCTAGTCTCATTTCCGATTTTTACAACTACACTTCCTATCATACCCGCTTTAATCTTTGCCTTCTCATATATCTTATCCAGCATATAAGTAGTAGTAGTTTTTCCATTGGTAGCCGTAACCCCTACCATTCTCAATTCCTTAGATGGAGAACCAAAAAAGTTGTCACTCATCTTAGATAAAGCTTTCCTAGTGTTTTCCACCTTTATCTGAGGCACATCTACATCACTTACAAAATCCTCCACAACTATTGCAAGCGCTCCATTTTCTATAGCCTTCTTAGCATATATATGCCCATCAGTAATATATCCCTTTATAGCCACATATAAAAAACCCTCTCCAACATCATCAGTATGGTTTGCAATCCCCTTTATATCCATACTGTCGTCAAAGTTTTTTAGATCAATCTTTTTTACACCCTCAAGTACCTTTTCTAATTTCATTAACGTATTGCCCCCTCTAAATTTATATTTATATTTTATATTTTGTTTTTTCTTATAAGTCTATAACAATAGATTATCCCAATACCTATCTAGTAAACTCTAAGTATTGAGATCTATTATCCTGCTCATATCTACATTATACCATATTTTCAGTATCTGTAATAAATATAGCTTAAATCATCTGTAAAAAGGGCATCAAAAGTCCCATTATAGCGCCAAGAAGTGCTCCAAGTCTTGTAATGGCTTTAAGCTCTCTATCCGCTATATCTAATATAAGCTCCTCAGCGTATTCTACTTCAAAACTATTTATTTCATCTTCAACTATCTTAGAAACATCAAATAAACTTATAACATTATACAACTCTTCCTTGAGCATGGTGTTAAAAACCTTGTCAGAAAGCTCCATGAGACGCTCTAACATATGATCATCTATATCTTTTAAAAGTTTAGATATAGGAAGATGAACAATCTTATTTATATTTGTATCTATAAGATTTTTTATAATAAGATTAAATTCATCTGAAGAAAGTGCGCCATCTATCATTTTTTCCACAGATTCTAACAATTTTTTCTTTATAATCTGGTCTTTTGATTTTATATTCTCTACAAATATATCTAAAATCTTCTTTTTATTTTCATCTTCTAAGAAGCTCTCTAGGATTTTCCCATATAGATCAGAAAGATCTTCTCTTTCTATTAGATGATCTAAGTACCCTGCTATATTGGAGACTTTAGTATTGGATATACTATATAAGAGATCTGTAAGGACAAAAACTGCCACTTCTTCTGCTTGATCGCTATCTACATACTTTTCAATAGCCACAAATACTTTATCTGAAATAATTGAAGGCTCTATAAACATAGTTATCATTTTACTTACATTTTGTTCTACCAAGTCTTCTATAGATAGCTTCAATCTTTTTTGCATGTGAGGCTTGTAGAAAAGTTCTCTCAGACGATCCATTATATTGCTTTTATTATCGTCTATGATCTTCTCCAGCTTTTTTATAGCGTCTTTAGAAAGCACTTTATTTAAATCTTTATCCGAAGTTTTTAAAGCCTTCAACTTAGTCTCTATTGTATTTATGAAGAGCAATTCCAGATCTTTAGAATTCTTTATATCATCCAAAACCATATGAGAAGCTTTTAAAACTCCATCTAGAGCTTGATCTTTATATTTATCATATATATCTTTTTCTAGAAACTTTATTAAATCCTTTTTTAAACTCTCCTCTTTTAATCCCCTTATAAGTAGATAGTATGTCTTTTCCTCAACACTATCTAAAAAGAATTTATAGTTTTCACTATCCATACCCTTGAATAAATCCTCAATCGACTTATCCTTCTCCTTTAAGCTATGAACCTTTGATCTTATAAAACTTCTCATCTTTAACTTGGTCTCGTCACTTGAAACTACCTCAGCTA
>CAZRHX010000015.1:0-16674 GCA_964599855.1 uncultured Tissierella sp.
CTCAGCAAAATGGGCTATTATGGCACCTATATTTGTACCTATGTTTATGGGGGTAGGCTTATCACCTGAACTAACTCAAGTTGCATATAGAATGGGTGACTCTACTACAAATATCATAGCACCTCTTATGCCTTTCTTTGTTTTGATAGTTGCGTTTTCGCAAAAATATGACAAAAAAGCAGGTATAGGCACCCTAGTATCAACTATGCTGCCGTATTCTCTTGCTTTTTTAATAGGTTGGATAATTTTATTTATAGTATGGTATGTTTTTAAATTACCATTGGGTCCAGGGGCTCCATTACTATATTCGATGTAGTGAGATTAATAACAAAATATATAAATTTCTACACTTATAAGTGATATAATACTGGTAGAATATAAATTAATTTAGGGGGAAAACAATGGAAAACTTTGAATTTCAGATGAAAACTAAAATGATATTTGGTAAAGATACGATTGAGAGTTTAGAAGAAATCTTAAAGAGTCATTATAAAAATGTTCTTATACACTATGGTGGGGGGAGTATAAAAAAATCTGGACTTTATGATGAGATTGTGAATATATTAAAAAGAATAGGTGTAAAACATCATGAACTTGGAGGTGTTGAACCAAATCCTAAGCTTTCTTTAGTTAAGGAAGGTATAGATATCTGTAAAAAAGAAGAAATAGATTTAATATTGGCCGTAGGTGGTGGAAGTGCTATAGATTCTGCAAAAGCTATAAGTGTAGGAGCAAAATATGATGGTGATGTGTGGGATTTCTTTTCAGGAAAAGCTAGTCCAGTGGAAGCAACTCCAGTTGGAGTAGTACTTACATTTCCAGCTACAGGAAGTGAAACCAGTAGAGCAACTGTTGTGACAAAAGAAGAAGGAGCTTACAAGAGAGGCTTGGGCACGGAACTTATAAGACCGTTATTTGCAATAATGGATCCAAAATATACCCTCACTCTTCCAGATGAGCAGACATTTGCAGGGATTATGGATATTTTCTCTCATATACTGGAAAGATACTTTACCAATACTCTTAATGTAGACTTTATAGATGGTCTAAGTGAAGGTGCTATGAAGAGTATTATAAAGAATGCATATATATTGAAAAAAAATACACAAGACTATGGAGCAAGGGCTGAGATAATGTTAGCTGGAAGTATAGCGCATAATGGCTTACTGGGTCTTGGAAGAGAGGAAGACTGGGCTAGTCATGATATAGGACATGAGATAACTGCAATCTATGGAACAACTCATGGTGTAACTCTAGCTATAGTATTCCCAGCTTGGATGAAATATGTGTATAAAGAAAATATAGATAGATTTGCCCAGTTTGGCAGAGAAGTTTTTGGCCTAGAGGAAGATGATGACAGGGAAAAAATGGCTATAGATACAATAGAGGAGTTTGAAAAATTCTTAAGAAAGATGGATCTTCCAACTAGACTTTCACAGATAGGTATAGATGATAAAGACTTTGAACTTATGTCTAAAAAAGCTAGTGAAAATGGTCCGCTTGGAAGTTTTAAAAAATTATATAAAGAAGATATATTGGAGATATATAATTTGGCTAGATAAAATATTTTACAAATATATTTTTTAAAAATACTTGTATAGCTAGTGGCTTAGTGATATAATAATTAAGTATTCCTTGCTCTATAAAGTTATAGGGCCATAGTCCATGAGGAGGTGAATTTTATGAGAAAATATGAAGCGGTATATATATTTTTACCAACTTTAGAAGAAGAAAAAAGAAATCAAATATTAGATAGAATAAAAGGTATAATTGAAGCAAATGGTTCCATTTCTAACATTGATGAATGGGGTAATAGAAAACTTGCTTATTTAATTGATGATATAGGTGAAGGTTACTATACCTTGATCAACTTTGAATCTGAGTCAGAGGTCATTCAAGAGTTAAACAGAATAGCTAGAATTACTGACAGTATTATGAGACATATGATCATCAGAGTAGACAACTAATCTTAAAGGTGGTGGAAAAAATGAATAACGTTGTATTAATAGGAAGACTAACAAGGGATCCTGAGTTGAGATACATTCCGAATTCAGGTCAAGCTGTAGCCAACTTTTCACTAGCTATAGATAAAAACTTACCAAAAGATAAAAAACAAGAGATGGAAGCAAAAAATCAACCAACTGCTGATTTTGTAAATATAGTTACCTGGGGTAAAATTGCTGAAAACTGTGCCAATTACTTAGTAAAAGGTAGACTTGTAGGAGTACAGGGAAGAATTCAGTCTGGTAGCTATGAGGCAAAAGATGGAACAAGAAGATATACTACAGATGTAGTAGCAAATACTGTAGAGTTTCTAGAGTGGGGAGATAGTAAGCCACAAGGAGATTCTAATTCTAATAGTTCTGATTATTCCGATTTACAAGATTTCCATCCAATAGACAATGACGATATTCCATTCTAGAGGAGGAGAAAAAATGCAAAGAAGATTTAAACCAAGAAAAAAAGTATGTAGCTATTGTGCAAATAAATCAAAAGAAATAGACTACAAAGATATAAACAATTTAAACAAAAACATAACAGATAGAGGAAAGATTCTTCCAAGAAGAGTTAACGGAAACTGTTCAAAGCATCAAAGAGAACTTACTATAGCTATCAAGAGAGCTAGACAAGTTGCGCTACTACCATACAGTGCTGAATAAGAGAGGAATTTTCCTCTCTTTTTTATTTACTTATTTACTTATTTATTAAATATAAATGTATTACTTTTTATTGTTTTGGGTAAAACATATCGATAGAGAGTAAGAGGAGAATAGAGGTGAAGTTTTGAAAGATAAAAAAATAGATAGTTTTTATATAAGATCTCTAGTAATAATATTATCGGCTACACTTGTAGCCTTATTTGGAATACATTATATTCAATTTCTTTTACTTGTTTTTCCTTTGTTTTTTATAGTAAATATTATAAAAGATGGTTATAGTGAGGGAATTACAAATTTACTGCTAACACTTTTAATATTGGGCATAGTGGATTCTTTAAATATAGGACTATTTTTAGCTATAAGTTTTATTCCATTTGTTATTGTTATGTCCATGCTTATAAAGAGGCGAGAGAGTAGTTTTAAGATTTTTACATTTTCCAGTCTAACATTTTTTATATCTCTACTTGTGATGTTAATTATTGTAAAATTTTTAGGAGTTGATATAGTAAAGCTTTTGGAGTCTTCCTTTAGCGATATGTTAGAGGTGCAGTTAGAGACCTTTGAAAATATGGGTCTGAGCAATTATGAATTTTTCAGTATGAAGGAACTATTGGAAGATCTCTTTAAGCAGATCTTACTTATCATACCTTCCATGCTTTTGATAATATCGTTTTTTGTAGGCTATATAAACTACTTATTATCTGGTATAATATTAAAAAGACTAGATATTCAAATTGTAAAAATACCTAAGTTTTCTAGATTTAGTTTGCCAAAAGATATAATAATTGGATCTGTTTTGATGATTGGTCTAACTTTTTTATCAGGACAATTAGGATTTTCATATTATGAGGCAGTTCTTGTAAATCTTGGATCATTAATAACTGTAGCATTTTTTATACAGGGTTTTTCTGTAGTAGATTATCTTTTAAACAAGCTACAATTCAAACTATTTTTCAAGATTATTATCTATATAAGTTTTATATTTAATCAAACTTTTATTTCTATTATAACTATAGTGGGATTTGTAGATCTAGTATTTGATTTAAGAAAGATTAGAAAAAGAAAATCCCTTTAGGAGGTTATATATATATGAATGACTTGTTTCAATGGCATGATAGTAAATTTCAAATGATAATTTCAGCTATATTTGTTATTGTGATAGCTATATTTGATCCTGTTTTAGGTCTTATAGCAGCACTGGCTTTTGGCTATATAGTTTATTTAGACTTTATAGGTGCTAGGGATAATAACAAGAGAATAGATAGATATGTTGAAGATCTATCTGAAACTTTTGAATCTGCTACAAAACATGCAATATTTAATATGCCTTTTCCTTTAGTTATGATAAATGAAAATGGAGGTATAATATGGTATAATACGCCTTTTCTTGATATGATAGTTGAAGAGGAGATATTAAATGAGATAATCTATGAGCTGATGCCTAGTGCAGATATAGAAGATGTATTGGACCACAAAGAAAGAGAACCACTACAGGTGACATACGAGGATAAGGACTATTTAGTTTATCCAAACTTTGTAGATGGTAAGATAAGAAATAGTTCAGATGGTAAGATAATAATGTTGTATTGGGTAGAAAACACTCAGTATAGAAAGCTAGAAAAAAAATATGATGATGAGATAACTGTTTTGATGATGGCCTATATAGATAATTACGATGATGTAAAAAACACTACACCTGATATAAATAAGCCACTACTTTTAGCTGAAATAGATAAGACAATATCAGAATATTTCTCTAAATATGATGCTTTAGTTAGAAAATATGAAAATGATAAGTATTTTATAATTATAGATAATAAAGACTTTAAAGATATGAAGTCTAAGAAGTTTGATATTTTGGATATTATGAGGGAGTTACAGTTTGGAAATACAATCCCTATAACTCTTAGTATGGGCATATCTGAAAATGGCAATGAATTTATAAGTAGGTATAACAATGCTAAGGCAGCTATAGATATATCTCTAGGTCGTGGAGGCGATCAGGCGGTTATAAATAAAGATGGTAATTTTGAGTTTTATGGTGGTAAGTCAAAGGCTGTAGAAAAGAGAAATAGGGTTAGAGCAAGGGTCATAGCTTATGCACTTAGACAACTTATAGAACAATCGAGCAATGTCTTTGTAATGGGTCATATAAATCCTGATATGGATGCTATAGGTTCAGGAATTGGAGTCTTAAGAGGTATAAAGAATATGAAGAAACAAGGTTACTTAATCTTAACTGAGGAGAATCCTTCTATAAAGAATCTTCTAGATAAATTAAAGATAGAACAGCCTGAACTCTTAGATTCTATAGTTACCCCAAATAGGGCTAAAGAAATGATAGATGATGATTCACTTATGATTCTAGTAGATAATCACAAGCCGAGTATGACTGAAAGTCCAGAGCTTGTAGAACTATCTAAAAAGAT
This sequence comes from uncultured Tissierella sp., assembly GCA_964599855.1. Lineage (GTDB taxonomy): Bacteria > Bacillota > Clostridia > Tissierellales > Tissierellaceae > Tissierella_A. Next base: position 5,090 of record CAZRHX010000015.1, read on the forward strand.
AGTTATAATAGATCACCACAGAAGAGGCACTGAGTTTGTAGAAAATCCAGTTTTAACTTATTTAGAGCCTTATGCATCATCTGCTAGTGAACTTGTAACTGAAGTTTTAAGCTATATGAGTGATGATATAAATTTGACTAAGTTTGAAGCTGAAGCACTTCTTGCAGGTATAACTGTTGATACTAAAAACTTTAGTTTTCAAACAGGTGTTAGAACCTTTGAAGCAGCATCAACTTTAAAGAGGGCAGGAGCTGATACTACAAATGTAAGGCAGCTTTTCAGAGATGATTATAGTACCTTTGTCCATAGGGCCAATGTCATAAGCTCATCTAAGATACATTTTGGGCAAATAGCCATAGGTGTTTTAAATGAAGAACTTGAAAATGGAGTTTTGGTATCTGCTCAAGCTGCCAATGAACTTTTAGATATAAATGGTATAGAAGCTTCTTTTGTTTTAACTCTTCTAAGTGATAGAATTCATATATCAGGAAGAAGTCTTGGAAATATATCTGCTCAAATTATTTTAGAAAAACTAGGTGGGGGCGGACATTTGACAAGTGCTGGAACTCAGATTGAGGATGTCAGTATAGAAGAGGCAGAAGAGATGCTTATAGAAAAAATAGATGAATATTTAAAGGAAGGGGACGAATAAAATGAAAGTTATATTATTAGAAGATGTAAAAGGATTAGGTAAGAAAGATGATCTTGTAAATGCTAAGGTGGGTTATGCTAGGAACTTTTTATTTCCTAAAGGAGCTGCTATAGAGGCAACACCGGTCAATTTAAAGAAGTGGAAGGAAGATATGAAGGTTAAAGAAGAAAAGGAAGAAACAGAAAAGAAAGATGCTTTAGAATTAAAAGAAAAGCTTGAAAAAGTTACTGTAGAGTTAAAATCAAAAGCTGGAGAAGGCGGAAGACTATTTGGCTCTATCACATCTAAGGATATAGGTGAAGCTTTAAAAAAGCAACATAAAATAGAAGTAGATAGAAGAAAGATAGAGTTAAAAGACAATATAAAAACTCCTGGAACTAGTGTAGTAGAGGTTAGGGTTTATCCAGAAGTAACGGCAGATTTAAAAGTAAATGTTAGCATAGAATAGGATTTGATATAGATGGAAGCGAGTATGGGTAGAATACCTCCTCATAGTATAGAAGCGGAGCAATCTATTTTAGGATCGATGATCCTAGATAAAACTTCAATAAATACAGCGGTAGAGATAATTCGTCCAGATGACTTTTATAAGCAGTCAAATGGAGAAATATATAGCGCTATAATAAATTTGTTTAATAAAAATGAACCAGTAGATATTATAACTCTTCAAGAAGAGTTAAAGAGACGAAATAGTCTAGATGCTGTAGGTGGAGTTACCTATCTAGCCAATCTATCTGGTGGAATTGCAACAACTGCAAACACTGAATACTATTGTAAAATAGTAGATGAAAAGTCAACTCTTCGTAAGCTCATAAGTTCAAGCAATGAGATAATAGCAAAGGCTTATGAAGATACTGAAGAGGTAAATGCCATAATAGAAGTGGCTGAGAAAAATATATTTGATATAACTCAAGGCAGTCAAAGAGAAGGTTTTGCGCCTATAAATGAAGTTTTACTAGACAGTTTTGCAAAGATAGAGGAGATGGCTGCAAATAAGGGTGGATTAACTGGTCTTACAACGGGATTTATAGATATAGATATGAAGCTATCTGGTCTTCAAAAGTCAGATCTGGTACTTTTAGCGGCTCGTCCTTCTATGGGTAAGACTGCTCTTGGAATAAATATAGCAACTAATAGTGCCCTTAAAGCGGGAGCAAAAGTTGGTATTTTTTCACTTGAAATGAGTAAGGAACAACTTGTTCAAAGAATGATTGCAGGAACTGCCCATGTAGATCTACAGAAGATTATAAGTGGAAGACTTGATGAAGATGAATGGTTAAATATAATAAATTCTATGGGACCACTCTCTGCTGCAGATGTATATATAGATGATACTGCAGGAATTTCTCTTATGGAGATGAAGGCAAAATGTAGACGTCTAAAGATAGAAAGAGGTCTGGATCTAATTGTTATAGACTATTTACAACTTATGCAGATGGAAGGAAGGCAGGAAAGTAGACAGCAGGAGATATCTTCCATCTCTCGTGGACTTAAAGCTCTTGCTAAGGAGATGGAATGTCCTGTAATAGCTCTGTCTCAACTTTCAAGAGCTCCAGAGTTAAGGGCAGACCATAGACCTATACTTTCAGATCTTCGTGAGTCTGGAGCCATAGAGCAGGATGCAGATATAGTACTGTTTTTATATAGGGATGATTATTATAATGAAGACTCTGAACAAAAGAATATTGGAGAACTTATAATAGCAAAACATAGAAATGGTCCTACTGGAACACTGGAACTTGTATTTAAAAAAGAGTTTACAAAGTTCTTAAACAAAGAAAACTTTGCAAACTAGATTTTAATAGGAAATATTAGAAAATAAAAAATAATTACTTCGGGTCTATAGGATCCGAAGTAAATTTTATCTATAGGAGAAACGTGATGAAGATAATAGGAGAAAGAATCTTTATAAGACCTTTAAGAGTAGAAGATGTATTTAACATGAGAAAATGGGGAGTTCATAAAAACCCTCTACTATCTGATTATAATTTTCCTGAAATGAGTGATCGTCAGATTCAAAAGTGGTATGAGGTAAAGACTAAATCCTTTTTTAATAAATATTTTGCAATACTTACAAAAGAAGATAGGCTTATAGGTTATATGGGAATCAAAGAAATAAAGTTTCTAAAAAAAGAATCAACTCTGGGAATAGTCTTTGATCCGGATCTGCTAGATTCTGGATATGGAACTGAAACATTAAAATATTTTTTAAAGGAATATTTTAACCAGATGAATATGAAGAAGATGTACTTAGAAGTTGCAGAGTTTAACAAGAGAGCTAGAAGAGTTTATGAAAAGATGGGCTTTAAATATAATGGATATTATCTAGAAGAGTTTTTTGACTGGGATCTAGATTTACAGAGTTCATATTTTAAAGAAGTGGAATCTTGCTTTGTAATAAATGGTAAAAAGATATATAATTATGTATACAGTATGAAGCTTGATAGAGAAGATTTTTTAGGAAAAATATCGAGTATCAGTTAAATGCAGCTAGGAGTTGATGGATAGATGAGCTTTACTTTACAAACTACAGATATGGACTTAGGAGATACTCCTATTGAAAATATATTTATAAATGACTATATGCCAATGGCAAATGGAACATATGTAAAGGTATATTTGCTTGGATATAAGTATGCTCACGATAAAGATATAAATATAGAAGTCAATAATACTACTATTTCAAAACATCTAGATATTCCCCTAGAAGATGTTTTAAGATCTTGGGATTTTTGGGAGGAAAAGGGAATCATAGAAAAGATAAGACCAGAAAATACTAGAAATGTGAATTATGAAGTTAAATTCTTGAGTTTGAAACAATTATATATAAAAAACAATATTAATCTTTGGGCAGAAGAAAAAGATACTCCAAAGAGATATGTCTCTAGTACTCGTGATCTTGTGGATGCAAACAAAGTCCCTGAGATAAACAATATGTTTAATCGTATAGACTATATTTTAAGAAGACAGACAGTACCAACTGAAAAACAAAAAATATTGGATTGGATTCATGACTATAACATGAATCCCGATGTAATAGAAAAGGCTTTTTATTATTCTATAGAGCGAAGAGGAGTAAACAAGATCCCTTATATAGAAGCTATAGTAAGGAATTGGTACCATGACGGGCTTACAAATATGGAAGCTCTGATGGAGCATTTTAAAGAAAGTGATGAAAAATACTATAGATATCAAAGTGTTATGAAAGCTTTGGGACTGGACAAAAGACCTGTTAGAGAAGACGAAATAAAGACTATGGATACATGGTTTCAAAAGTGGACTTTCACCCTTGAACTTGTCCTTCATGCATGTGAACAAGATAAAAATCCTAGACCTAGTGTGAGCTATGTCAACGGGATATTGAGATCCTGGCATGATAAGGGAATCAAGACAATATCTGATATTGAAGTCTTAGATGCAAGAAAAGAAAAACCAAAGACTGGTAGTTTTAAAAAGCCTATTAAAAAGGCTCAGGCTAGTGTTACAAGATTTCATAACTTTGAACAGAGAACTGATAAATACAGTTCAGATCAATTAGAAGATATAGCTAGAAAGAAAAGAGACGCTTACAGTAAAAGGGCTAAAGGTGATGCATAGATGTATAGAGATATATTAAAATCTATTCACTTAGATTATGAAAGAAAAAGAGATGAAGAAGAAAGACTTAAAAGAATGAGGACCCAGGAAATATATAGGGATATTCCAGCTATAAAACGAATAGATGAAGATATATTCCAGATAGGTCTAAATATGGCAAAGTTTATAATAGGAAATCCTGAGGGCTACAAAGAAGATATAGAAAAAGCTAAGGAAAAAATTGAAAAACTGAAGATGGAAAAGGCATTTCTTTTAACTGAAAGCAATATAGACCCATCTTATATGGAAAAAAACTATGAGTGTAAAACTTGTAATGATAGAGGTTATTTAGATAATGGAAATAAATGTAATTGCTTAAAACAAAAGCTTGTTTCAAGAGCATATAAGATGAGCAATATAGAGACCAATCTCTTAAAAGATAATTTTAAAAATTTTGATATAAATATATTTAAAGAGGAGCCTTTTGAAGGTGAATCTATGACTCCTCGTGAAAACATGATAGATATAGTGGGAATTGCAGAAAGTTTTATAGGGAATTTTGAAGAAAAAAACGATGATAATCTTTTGTTTTATGGTACAACAGGTCTTGGAAAGACATTTCTCTGTTCATGTATTGCCAAGGCACTTTTAGACAAGGATAAGATAGTTGTATATCAGACAGCTTTTACAATCCTTGAAATACTGGAGAGAAAAAGATTTGGTAGAGATAAGGATAAAAGTTCTTACGAATATGATCTTCTCTTTGACGCAGATTTACTGATAATAGATGATTTAGGTACTGAGGTCTCAAACACATTTACAAATGCAGAAATATTCAATATAGTAAATACCAGAATTATAAAGGGTAAAAAGACAATAATATCTACAAACCTGACTCCAAAAGAAATTTCTCAAATATATACTGATAGAGTCTTTTCTAGAATCTTAGAAAAGTTTATACCACTAAAGTTTTATGGAGAAGATATCAGATGGGAGTAATATAAAATAATATTAGGGGGATAAAATAGTGGAGAAAAATCAAACTGGAATAAGAGGATATTTTATAAAAGTATTAAATGGGATGGCTCTAGGACTTTTTGCTTCTTTACTTATAGGTCTTATAATAAAACAAATAGGAATGTTATTTGGATTTGAATCACTTGTAGTTTTTGGTAATATTGCACAAAAGTTAATGGGTCCGGCAATAGGTGCTGGTGTAGCTTTTAGTGTAGGAGCTCCTCCGCTTGGTATATTTGCCTCTATAGTAGCGGGAACCATAGGAGCTGGCAGTATAGTATTTCAAGATTCACTTGCCATTATAAATACTGGAGAACCAGTAGGGGCACTTATAGCTTCTCTTGCAGGAGCAGAAATATCTAAGCTAATAAGCGGAAAGACAAAGGTAGATATAGTACTTGTTCCTATAAGTACTATCCTTCTAGGAGGATTTGTAGGGATGTTTGTAGCTCCATATATTACAAATTTCATGAACTATCTAGGTAGTTTTATAAATATGGCAACTCAGCTTCATCCTATACCTATGGGTATCATAATATCAATAGTTATGGGAATGATCCTAACGCTTCCTATAAGTTCAGCAGCTATTGCAATATCACTAAAACTCTCTGGTATAGCAGCTGGTGCAAGTGTTGTGGGATGCGCTTGTAATATGATAGGCTTTGCAGTTATTTCCTATAAGGAAAATGGTTTTGGTGGCTTTATAGCCCAAGGCTTAGGAACTTCTATGCTGCAAGTTAAAAATATAATAAGAAATCCTAGGATATGGATTCCGTCCATAGTGGCTTCTGCAATACTGGGGCCTGTATCTACATATCTCTTAAAAATGGAATCAAATATGATAGGGGCAGGGATGGGTACAAGTGGATTAGTAGGTCAGTTTGGAGTAATTGACTCTATGGGATCTTCTTTGGATGTTTTACTCATGATTCTCTTTATGCATTTTATCCTTCCAGCTATGATCGCTTATGTGGTTTATAATTGGATGAGTAAAAGAGGATACATAAGAGATGGAGATATGAAACTTTAAAATAGCTACCACAATTAAACCTATTAAAAAAGGTCTAATTGTGGTTTTTTTAATATCTGAATGTAAGGAGGAAAAATTCATGTATGACTTTACAATAATAGGTGGGGGTATAATAGGAGCTTTTGTAGCTAGAGGTCTACTTAAAATATTACCGAAATTATGAATCAAAGTTGATTCAATGCTAGATAAATTAAAGTTCAAGAGCTAATGCTCCTGAACTTTAATTTCCAACTATATCATCATTAGATAAAATTTCCCATGGCATTTCCGGATCCAAAAGCTCAAAATTTGTATCATGAAATCTAAAATTGTTTCCCTAGCTTAAATAGATCTTCTATGTTAATTGATTGAACAGGTGCATTTGCATCAAATGTAACAGGCATCAATTCATTAATTAAGAATTCAGTTCTTGAAATAATAATTTTGAAGAATAATACTGTATCTGTTCGAATTTGAGAAACCGCTTTAAATATATTTTTCTTGTCTGAAGCAGTAATATCTGTATCAATTCCATATTTTTCCCATTCTCTAGCCTGCTTAAAATATTATTTATTTCTCGATAACGTTGCCCATATATTGCTGATAATTGTGTGTAGATTTTTATCAACTCAACAATTCTCTTTTCTTTTATCTCTGGCAATTTTTTTACAAGTGACTCAAGTCCAAAATCTGATAAATAGTTTAAACGCATGATATTTTCTCCTTTCACATCTTTATTAGTTAGGCGTTTGCGAAACGTCTAACCTTTTCTCTATTACTCACTTTTTTTAAGTTTTATAAAGAACTTAGTGAGTTTTGTGGTTTTATTCGAGTTTCTAATACTTCTAGATTTACTCGGTTTAAACCAGATTTCTTACCAGACTTACAATCATTCTTTCACATTCTTTTTGATGTTAAAACTATTATTCATTTACTGACAGATTTCTCGATAAAAAATACAAACATTCCACAAATACATTTTTAAAATTTTATTCACATATCAATTTTCTGTTACTACAATTGTTTTTCAAAATGAGTTTTGCAATTACCTATTTGATTAGTATAGCCTATCCACTAATATAAAATTCAATTTTCAAACTCAAAATTTAGAATTCAAATTTTTCTATAAGCTCCTTCAGATTAACAGCTAAACTAGATAATTCTTCTGAATTTGAATTAACTTCTTCCATAGTTGCTAACTGTTCCTCAGTTGAAGCTGACACCTCCTGAGTAGCTGCAGCTGTTTGTTCTGATCCTGCAGATATATTTTCTATCATCGATACTATTCCATCTTTTTCTTCATTCATGCTTTGTATCATTTCTTTAATATTGTCTATACTATCTATAAGATCATTTATAGATAGTGATATATCTTTAAATATATTTTCTGTTTCATTTACAGATTTATTTTGTTCTCTTACAATTAACCCTACTTCAGTCATAGTATCTATATCCCCTATAGCGTTTTTATTCATTCCTTCAGAAATAGCTTTAATATCTTTTACTGCATTTGAAGATTCTTCTGCCAATTTTCTTATTTCATCTGCTCAAATTAAAAGATTAAAAAAGAATTATTTTAGGAGTCCAAAGAATTTATCAAATAATAATGATTATATTTGGCAATACATTTGGATTTTAGCCTAAAATGAAAAGGATAGCATATCTATTAAAATAGAACTTAGATTTACCATTGAGATGTATTGCAGATAAACGAAAGATTAAACTTAAAAGACACAGTTTTGTCACAATTGAATAGTAAAATAGTAATAAAATAGTAATAAAATAGTAATATAGAAGAAATAGAAGATGAGCTGACTACAAAGGAAGCAAAAAAACTACTTAAATATATGAAAAAAGCAAATTTGCAGACAATAGTATTTAGTGGAGGAGAGCCCCTATTAAGACCAGATGTATTTGAACTTATAGAATATGCTTGCTCTCTAGATATTATGTCTCTAATGGGGTCAAATGGAATTTTAATAACCACTGAAGTAGCTAAAAATCTAAAGTCAAGTGGCTTAAGTGCTATAGCTATAAGCATAGACAGCCTAAATAGAGAAGTACATGATGATTTTAGAGGTAAAGAAGGTTCATTAGAAAAAGCACTCTAAGGTATAAGAAATTGTATAGATGCAGGTATTAGAGTACAGGTAAATACTATAATTTCAAAATACAATCTAGATGATATTGATGAAGTTATGGAATATGCAGAAGAGATTGGTGCCTTATCTTGTCATATGCTATTTCTAGTTGATGTAAGTAGAGGAAAATCAATTAATGCTACACAACTTGATAGAAGCGAATATAAAAATACTATAAATAAAATTATTGAAAAAGATATTGATATAAAAGTTAAACCAACTTGTGCATCACAGTATAAAGTTGAGGCAATGTTTAGAGATATACCAACTGTTGGGAGCAGAGGTTGTATAGCTGGAATAAGTTATTGTTCAATACTTTCAAATGGGGATGTTCATATTTGTCCATATACTCCGGTTAAGGTAGATAGTATAAGGGAGAGAAGTTTTGATGATATCTGGGAAAACAATGAAGTTTTTTTAAAACTTCGAGATTATAGTCAGTATAAGGGGAAATGTGGTAGTTGTAGATATATTGATCTCTGCGGTGGCTGGTGGTATATTTGGAATATTTATAGTAGTTACATATATAACAGAAAGTGCAAGATATGTATTTCAAACTCTAATAGCACTTATAATAAGCATGGTATCAGTTTACTTTATTGGATTAGTTGGTTCTTTATTTGCAATGAAGATAATGCCATCAAAATTAGAAGCTTCAGCATCTCATAGAAGGGTGGAAGTGTAAAAATGTATAAGCTTACTGTCAATATAATGGAGGATGTACTTGATCCACTCGTAAGAAAATATACTTTAACACATTCAGACAAAACAGGAATCAAATTTTTATTTGTAGGTTCTGAATATGCAGAAGAAGAGTACGATGAATTAAGAGATGAAGTTGTTGCCTATTGGGATAAAACAGATGATCATTATTTTTTAAAAGTTTTCTGCCTACTTAGCTGTGAAGCAAGTAAGTATAGTGCAGATGAGCGACTCGAAATATTCAAAAGACATATGACTAGAGTTTTAAAAGCTGTAATTGGAGGAGACTTGGATTATATAAATTCAAACCATGGACTCCTAGATGCGGCTACTCATATATACTACTGTTACGATGAAGATAATAAAGTGTTTGAAAAAATGGGAATAGTAAAAGAATATATAAATAGGTAATTTGTTTTGGTGTAAGATAATTTATGATTATCTGTTAAAGTAATAATTTAGGGAGGTGGAAGCAATAAAAAAAATCATTAGGTATTTAACTAGTTTAGGACTTGCTATAGTGTTGCTGATATTTATAGCAGCTTACTCAATTATTGGGACAGTTTTGCCTCAAAATTTAGTAGGAGATTTTTACATAGAAAACTATCCTAAAATGGCGAATTTAATAGAATTGCTTCAGTTTGACCAAGTATATAGCTCATGGATTTTTAGAATATTGCTAGGTCTTCTTATTATTAATTTGATTGGATGCACATTGAAGATTTTACCTGCTCAAATTAAAAGATTAAGAAAAAATTATTTTAGGAGCCCAAAAACTAATACAGAAAATCTTTATACAGAAACAATTGATATTCAAGAATTTAAAGATTTATTAAAAAGCCGAGGATTCCATATCCAAGAGACCGAAAGTGGATTCAATACAGTAAAACATAAAATTGGAAATATTGGATCATCGGTAACACATTTAGGAATAATAATTATAATTTTGGGTAGTTTTTTAGGTAATATATTTGTAGAAGAAGGATTTTTCAATATGCTACCGGGTGAAATTAAAGAATTCCCAGAATATGATTTCTCGATTCAACTTGAAGACTTTAGATTAGGGTTTAGAGAAGATAAGACAGTGGATCAGTATTATAGTAATCTCAAAGTATTAAAAGGAGACAAAGAGCATACAAAGGAAACTTTATGGGTAAATAATCCCCTAAAGGTTGAAGATATTAACTTTTATCAGACGAGTTATGGATGGGCAAGTAAATTATCTATTAAAGATGCGGAAGGTGAAGAATTAGATCAAAAATTGCTTATAAATGGAGATTCTGTCCTTTATCAGCCGGAAGATTTAACTGTTTATCTTCATGGATTTTATCCTGATTTTATATTAGATAGATCAGGAGAGCCAACTACAGTATCTGAAAAGAAAATAAATCCTTTTTACGGAGTTATTCTGTATCATTTTAACGAGCCTGTAGGATCTTATATTGTAGAACCAGGTGAAGTAATTAAATATAATGATCTTAATATATACTTCGAAGAGTCAATCTTATACACAGGAATAACATATAGGAAAGACTTTGGTTATTTCTTTGTAGTACTTGGTAGCTTTATATTAGTTTTAGGATTGATTTTATCATTTTATTTCTATCCAAAGTATATAATAGTAGAGAAAAACAGCATAAAAACAGCTACAAGGCAAAATAGCTGGGGCTTTGATTATGGAATAAAAAAACTTATCGATAAATCTACAAAAGGAGATGAAAATAATGATGAGTTTAGTTAAAATGGAAGAAATATTTTTCACTATAGCATTTATAGCCTATACAATTTCGGCAATAGCTTTTTTCGTATATGTGCTACTTAAAAAAGAAAAAGTTGGAAAGGTAGCATTGATATTAACTATTGGAGGATTTGTGTTTCACAATATTGCAATAATTAGTAGAGTAATAGAATCGGGAAGGCTCCCACTTTCAAACCAATTTGAATTTGCCAGTAGTTTTGCTTGGGGGATAGTATTATGTTATATAGTTATACATTTTGTATATAAATTTACAGCTGTAGGAGCTTTTGTAATGCCAATAGCATTCTTAGTTATGGGATATGCATCAATGCTATCAAAGGATATAAATCCACTTATGCCTGCGCTTCAAAGCAACTGGCTATATATTCATGTGGGGGCAGCTATAATTAGTTATGGTTCATTTGCTGTGGCCGCTGGACTTGCTTCCATGTATTTAATAACCGTAAGAAGAGAAAAAGCTGGGGTTACACCGTTATAGAGTTGTTGGTTTTGGATTTTTAATGTTAACGTTAGTTATTATAACAGGAGCAATATGGGCTAAAGCAGCTTGGTCAAGGTACTGGGCTTGGGATCCAAAAGAAACATGGTCTTTGATAACATGGTTAATATATTCAATATATATACATCTTAGATTTAATAGAGGATGGAAAGGAAGGCCGGCGGCATGGTTTGCAATTATAGGATTTATTGCTGTAACAACCTTGGAAATTGAACATACTTTTGTATTTG
>CAZRHX010000016.1:0-15977 GCA_964599855.1 uncultured Tissierella sp.
AGATAACAACTTCAAGAGATTCTACAGTTCTTGAAGCTGCTAAATCAGCTGGCATAGAAATACCTGCTCTTTGCTATGATAAAAACTTAGAAATTGTAGCTGCATGTAGATTATGTGTGGTTGAAGTAGAGGGCAGCAACAAACTTCAAACATCTTGCTCAACTAAGGTAAGAGAAGGAATGAATGTAAACACTCATTCAGAGACAATAGATAGAACCAGAAAAGATATATTACAGCTTCTTCTAGACAGTCATCCAAATGATTGTTTGACTTGTCAAAAAGCGGGAGAATGTTTATTACAAAAGTACTCATATGAATATGATGTAAAATTTAGAGTACATAATGGAGCTATGAGGCCTAATCTAATAGATACTTCAAGCCCATATATATTAAAAGATGATAGTAAATGTATACTTTGTGGAAAATGTGTTAGAACATGTTATGAAGTAGATGAAAGACAAGTTTTAACTTTTGCAGGTAGAGGATATGATACTAAAATTGCATTAGATATAGATCAAACCCTAGAGACATCTTCTTGTGTATCTTGTAATAGATGTGTTGTAGTTTGTCCAGTGGGAGCTTTAATAGATAAGAGAGTATTAGGAAATGCAAGGAGCTGGGAAGGCGAAAAGACTGTAGTTAAATGTAAATCATGCCAGTATGGCTGTGATTTTGAAGTTATAAAAGATAAGGGTAAAAATGTTGCCATAAAAGCTATGGATCCTGCAGGAGGAACACCACTTTGTTTAAGAGGAAGACTTACTACAGAATTTATAAATGTAGATAAACCGGATAAACCTTTCAGAAAAATAGATGGAAAATTCGTAGAAACTTCTTGGACTCAAGCATTAGGACTTGAAGAAGTAATGGAGAAAATGAATCTATTAAAAGAAGATGAATAGTCGAATAGGAGGTGCAAGAAATGAAAATAAATATAGATAATAAAAGTTATGAAGTAGAAAAAGACTCTACTATATTAGAAGTTTGTAAGCTTTTGGACATTGAGATCCCAACTCTTTGCCATGATGAAAGACTTACACCACATTCGGCTTGTAGAATGTGTCTAGTAGAAGTAGAAGGAGCTAAAAATCTAGTCACCTCTTGTAGTACCAAGATAAGGGATGGTATGACGGTGTTTACAAAAAATGAAAAGGTAATAAATGCTAGACGCGAGGTACTAGATTTAATACTTTCAAATCACCCTATGGAATGCTTAAATTGTGAAAAATCTGGTAAATGTAAACTTCAAAACTATGCATATGATTATGATTTAGAAGATGGAACCTTTAAGGGAGAAACTAGGAAGGGTGAAATAGATAGTTCTAACCCTTTTTACTATTATGATCCAGAAAAATGCATACTTTGTGGACTTTGCGTTAGAGTATGTGATGAACTTCAGTGCAGTCATGCTATAGGCTTTGAAGACAGAGGATTTGATACAATCGTTGCTACACCTTTTAATGAAGGACTTATAAATTCAGAGTGTGTATCTTGTGGTAACTGCGTATCTGTTTGTCCTGTAGGTGCATTAGTTCCGAAGAGGCTAGAAAAGTTTAGGCACTGGGAGACAGAGCAAGTAAGAACAACTTGTTCTTATTGCGGAGTAGGATGTCAAATAGATCTTACTGTAAAGGACAATAAGGTGCTTGGAGCTGAACCTGCTTTTGATAGTGTAAACCAAGGGCTACTATGTGTAAAGGGTAAGTTTGCATATAAATTCATATCTCATCCAGATAGAATAAAAACTCCCCTTATAAAAAAGGATGGAAAATTTGTAGAAGCAAGTTGGAAAGAGGCATATAGACTTATTAAATCAAAGGCAACAAATATAAAAGAAGAAAATGGACCGGAGAGTTTTGCAGGTCTTACTTCTGCAAGATGTACAAATGAGGAAAATTATCTTTTCCAAAAACTTTTTAGAGCAGTTATAGGTACAAATAACGTAGATCACTGCGCAAGATTATGACATTCTTCTACAGTTGCAGGTCTTGCAACAACACTTGGAAGTGGTGCCATGACTAATACCATAAAAGAAGTACAAGGCAGTGAATGTATGTTCGTAATAGGATCTAATACTACAGAAAATCATCCTGTTATAGGATCCATGATGAAACAAGCAAAAGAAAAAGGTGCCAAACTTATAGTAGCAGATCCTAGAAGAATTGAACTTGGAGATTACGCTGATGTATTTATGCAAATACATCCTGGTACAAATATAGCTCTTTTAAATGGTATGATGAATGTAATAGTAGATAAGAAACTCTATGATAAAAAATATATAGATGATAGAACTGAAAACTTTGAAGAATTGGTAGAACTTGTAAAAGAATATACGCCTGAAAGAGTTGCTAAAATATGTGGTATAAAGGAAGAAGATATAATAAAAGCAGCAACTATCTATGGAGAGTCAAATACAGCTGGAATATATTATGCTATGGGTATAACTCAACATAGTACAGGAACTCACGGAGTTATGAGCATATCAAACTTAGCTCTTATGTGCGGAAATGTAGGTAAAGAATTTGGAGGAGTAAATCCCTTAAGAGGACAAAATAACGTTCAAGGTGCATGTGACATGGGAGGACTTCCAGCAGATTTACCTGGATATCAAAAAGTATTTAAGGAAGAAGTAGTAGAAAAATTTGAAAAAGCTTGGGAATCTAAGCTCAGTACAAAGATAGGCAGAACTATTCCTGAAATATTAGATGGATGCCACGATGATTCTATTAAGTTTTTATATATAATGGGAGAAAATCCTATGGTATCGGATCCAGACATAAATCATGTTAAAGAAGCTTTAACAAATGTAGATTTTTTAGTAGTTCAAGATATATTTCTAACTGAAACTGCAGAGCTTGCAGATGTAATATTACCAGCGTCATCTTTTGCAGAAAAAGATGGTAGCTTTACAAATACTGAAAGAAGAATCCAAAGGGTTAGAAAGGCAATTGATCCAGTAGGAGATTCTAAGCCAGACTGGCAGATAATAATGGAGATTATGAATTTACTTGGATATAATAAGAAATATTTAAATACATCAGAAATTATGGAGGAGATAGCCAGTGTAACACCTCAATATGGTGGAGTGAACTATAAGAGGCTTGACAAAGATCCTATGGGTCTTCAGTGGCCATGTTTAGATGAAGACCACCCTGGAACACCTTATCTTCATAAAGTGGCGATAGCAAGAGGTAGAGGATTATTTATGCCTTGTGAATATGTAGAAAGTGCAGAATTACCAGATAAAGAATATCCATTTACATTTACCACTGGAAGAATACTTTATCAATATCATACTAGAAGTATGACAGGTAGAGTAGAAGGTTTAACTGAATTGGCTCCTGAATCCTATGTAGAAATAAATGAGATAACAGCTAGAAAGATGGAAATAAAAAATGGAGATATGGTAAAGTTAAGCTCTAGAAGGGGAGAAATAGAAACCGCTGCAAAGGTTACAGACATAATAGATGAAGGAGTATTATTTATGCCTTTCCACTATGCAGAAGGTGCAGCAAATTATTTAACAAATACTAGTCTTGATGCGATAGCAAAGATACCAGAGTTAAAAGTAGCTGCTGTTAAAATGGAAAAAGTTGTATAGGAGGAGATAAAATGCAAAATTATGAAAGTATTTTAAGGTATGCCATGCAGATGGAATTAGATGGTCACAACTTTTATATGGAAAATAAAAATAAGTTTGCAAAGACAACTAGTAAAAAGATGTTTTTAGAACTTGCAGATATAGAGATGAAGCACTATGAGTATCTTAAATCTTTACTAGAAACCTATCTAGAGACAAATACTATAAAGGTAGATCCAGAGATGATAAAAAGAGAAGAAGATCTAGATATATTTAAAGAAAGAGAAGAATCTGAAAAAATAGACTATACTTTAGAGCAGTCAGATATTCCTGATTTAACTATTCTTAGAATGGCTTATTTGATTGAAAGAGACTACAAGGAATTTTATCAAAACGTAGCCGAAAACAGCGATGATGAAGAGATAAAAGAAGTCTTTAACACACTAGCTAAATGGGAAGCCGGTCACGAAGCTCTTTTTAAATGTGAATATAACAGACTTATGAAAGAATACATGAACCTACCTTGGGGTGGTTAAGATGTTTAGGGCAGGTATAATAACATGCAGTGATAAAGGTTTTAAGGGCGAAAGAGAAGATATATCTGGTAAGCTTATAAAGGATATGCTGGGAAAAAATGAGTATAAGGTAGAAAAGTATATTATAGTTCCTGATGATAAGACAATAATAAAAAAAGAGATAATAGAGATGAGCGACAGTTTAAAGTTAGATTTAGTCTTAACTACTGGTGGCACTGGATTTAGTAAAAGAGATGTAACACCTGAAGCAACTCTCGAGGTAATTGATAGAAACGCCAACGGCATAGCTGAAGCTATAAGAGCCTATAGCCTTTCAATTACTGAGAGAGCTATGCTTTCTAGGGCAGTATCTGGAATAAGGAAAGATACGCTTATAATAAATATGCCTGGAAGCCCTAAAGCTGTAGAGGAAAGCTTAGACTATATTTTGGATACAATTCATCATGGCCTGGAAATACTAAAAAATACTACGCATGATTGTGCGAGAAAATAGGTGATTTTTTATGAATTTATTTGGAACTTGTATAATACTAGCTGGTGGAAAAAGCTCTAGGATGGGCTTTGATAAACAATTTTTAAAAATAGATAAGAGAAGGCTTATGTATAATATTATACAAAAACTTGAGGATGAATTTGATGAGATAATCATAGTTACAAATAAACCAGAACACTATATAGGTCTTAGCCAGAAGATTACTGTGGACATATTAAAGGGAAAAGGTCCACTTGGTGGCATTCATGCGGGCTTAAAAAAGGCGAAAAGCAAGTATTCATTTGTCATGGCTTGTGATATGCCAAATATAAATTTAGACTATATGAGGTATATGAAAAAACATACTTCTCAAATGGGATGCACAACGAGATTTGGTGACTGGATAGAACCATTTTGTTCATTTTATTCTAAAGATATAATAGGACCTATTGAAGAATATCTAAAAACAGAAAAAAGGTCTATAAATCATCTTTTAATGGCTTTAGATATAAATTATATAGAAGAAAAAAAAGCTAGGGAATTTAGTCCTAATTGGGATATGTTTTTAAACTTAAACACTCAAAACGACCTACAAAACTTTTTAAACATGCAAGAAGAAAGCTGTAGTTAAGTATGAACTATATAAGAGAATATGATATATTGAGAATAAAAAAAGATTATAAAATGAAAGAAGAAGATATAGTAGTAGTTGAAAGTCCCTTTACGATATTTATAGATGGAAAAGAGATAATCACTCTACTTTGCACTCCGAAATCCTTAGAAGAACTCAGCATAGGCTTTATAATTTCTGAGGGATTTATAAATAATATAGATGATATAGATGAGATTTCTATGGATGAAGAGTCGTCTATAGCTTATATAAGTTTAAAAAGAAAAAACAGCTTTGCTGAAAAGTTTCAAGGTAAAAGGACTATAACTTCAGGCTGTGGTAAGGGAACAGTATTTTACAATGTGTTAGATTCATTTAAATCTAAAAAGATTGAAAATCCCCTAGAGATAGATATAGATATAATAAAGGAAAATATGAGAGATTTTAATAAGAGGTCCCATCTCTTTTTAGAAACAGGTGGAGTTCATAGCTGTGGCTTATATGA
Source organism: uncultured Tissierella sp. (assembly GCA_964599855.1). GTDB lineage: Bacteria > Bacillota > Clostridia > Tissierellales > Tissierellaceae > Tissierella_A. The sequence continues at coordinate 5,704 of CAZRHX010000016.1, forward strand.
TGGGTCAAAGATGCTTATATTTGAAGAAGATATAGGCAGACACAATGCTCTAGATAAGATAATTGGAAAAGCTTTAAAGCAGGAGCTAAACTTAAAGGATAAAATGATCTTTACAAGTGGTAGAATATCAAGTGAGATTCTTATAAAAACTGCAAAGAGAGAGATTTCAACTATAGTTTCAAGGTCTGCTCCCACGAGTTTGGCCATAGATATGGCTAAACAACTTGGAATAAATCTTATAGGCTTTGTAAGAGGAGAAAAATTAAACATATATACTAATATAGAAAAAATGCTTGAAGAAAAAAATTAAAAATCAATAGAAAACAAAGAAATAAGACATCCATATCTGTGTGGATGTCTTATTTCTTTGTCAGTTAGTTTACAGGTATTGCCTTTTTAATCATAGCCTTGTTGACGTGTTTAATTCCACCAGCAAGTGAAATAGTTTTAAATATTTCTTCCTTAAATTCATTGTCCCACCATGCACCTGCTAAAACTGTAACACTTGTATCTTTAAATGCTTGAGGAAACATTGGAACAGAGGATCCGACCAATACTATATCTCTAGCACTTGAACATGATTTTAACAACTCTTCTATTGTACCATTTGTTAGAGTCGTTCCAGTAATCAATACCACATCGCACTTGGGTAAAAGTTTAGATTGATCTTTTATTGGATAAATATCTTCTGTCTCTCTCCCGCTTTGGGAAATCCCTTTATCAAAGATAATTAATTCTTTAGCTTTCTTAGAAAGCATAGTAGCAATGGGGGGTATAAAGCCTATCATACCAACAGTATCTGTTGCCAATACTTCAACACCAAAAGATGAACTGTGACTTGCTATATCTACTAAGTTTTGACTACGAGATGCTGCTGAAAGTACAGCCATACCCACACCTCTTTGAGCATCATCTTCACCATTTCTTAGCAATTCAGCAATCTTGCTTGCATTTTGACCGATAAGATCTTGCGCAAAAGAAAAAACTGAACAGCCAGGGGGTAGATTTTCCCTTAGCATATAAGCCAAGCCTATATGGCCATTATCTAGTTCAACTCCAATTAGAGATAAACCTATTACTAGGTCTTTTATGGTTCTTTCATTTAAGTATGGCTCTGCTGCTTTTAAAACTTTGTCTATAATCATATTATTCTCTTCCTTTCTAGATGTCATATTTTAGAGCTCAGGTGATATGCAAACATTTATGTCTATCTCTTCTATATAAGCTAAGTGCAAATTAATCCCATATATAGAGTGTAAGAAACTTTTATTTAATATATCTTTATAATCACCAAAATAAAACTCTCCCTTGCTATTAAAGGCAGCCACCTTATCTTTAAGTAAAAGAGCTTGATCTGGATTATGAGTTGTAAATACTACACCGGTCTTTCAAAAGTACCTAACCATGGAGCACAACCTGTGACAACATATCTATAACTTTATAGTCAAATGAAGGTATAATTGTTTGAGGGACAAGGCTTATAACTTTAGCTATGTCTTACTGTGTCATTTTATTCATATCTACATCATCAATAGATATGCTACCTCTAGTAAGGGAAAGTAGATTGGCAATGCAATTTAATAGAGTTGTCTTTCCTATACCATTTGGACCCAGTATACATACTGATTTGACCGGCTTTTATATTAAATAAAACATCAGCAAATAAGTTATCGTATCCACTATAGGTATAGCTTACTTTTTTTAATTTGATTTCGATTAGACAGTAAGAGCTCGGATGTTACTTGTTATTTGAATGGAAATTCAAATAAACTGATTATTTATTGATATTATAGTCCAATAAATAATCCTTGTCAAAGAAGGAATCAGAGTTTTGAAAATATAGGCTTGTATATGATATAATAAGAATAACGAAGCTACTATAGGCTAGTTGACTTATAGAAAGATAAATATTGAGTTAGTATAAAATAAAAGAAAAATAAGATGATTTCTATATTGCCTAGGAAAATCTTGTTTTTTTATTATAGGAGAATGATATGGAAAGATATAAGAGAAACTATTCATCAATTTCAAAAGAAGAACAAAAAATTATTTCTAACACATCTGTTGCAATTGTAGGGCTCGGAGGTCTTGGTGGCTATGTGTTAGAAAATCTTGTAAGGCTTGGGATTATAAGATTTAATCTTATAGACAAAGATGTATTCGATAAATCAAATTTAAATAGACAGGTTTTAGCTACAGAAAAAACTCTCAATAAATCAAAAGCTAGGGAGGCTTTTAATAGAGCTCTGGAAATAGATGGCGATGTTAAAGCTAAAGTATTCTGTGAAAAACTAGATGAAAACAGTATCAAGATGTTAGAAGGGGTAGATATTGTGGTAGACTGTTTGGACTCTATAGATGCAAGGCTTATATTAGAATCACTATGTGAAAAATTGGATCTAAATCTTATTCATGGAGCTATAAGAGGATACTATGGACAAGTAGCTATATCAAGACACGACAATAGGATTATAAAAAAGATATATAAAAAGGATTTAAAAGAAGATGAGTCTTTGGGGAACCTACCTATGACATGCATGATAGTAGCTTCTTTACAAGTAAATCTTTTATTAAAAACAATTTTTAAAGAAGAATTAGAAGAAGAATTTTTTGTTATAGATGTAAAAAACATGGAGATTGAAAAGGTAAGAATATAAAAAATAGATTTTAGAGGTGAAAAATGGATTATTATTATATTGATAATTTAATTAAAGCAATTCCACTTGCAATAGTTATAACAAATAGAGATGGTATGATTAATAGTGTAAATACACATATGTTAGACATGTTCGGATATGGTAGAACAGAAATAGAAAATACATCCATCTCAAATCTATTTGAAGACTTTGAAGGTGTAAGGAGTGATATTGTTTTAAATCAACCTGTAAAGCAAAGGGAAGTTTATGTATATACTAGGAAAAACAGGCTTAGGTTTTTTATATCAGCTTATCCCATTCCTTCTAAAGAAAATCTTGATTTTGATATTATGTTTATATTTGAAGATATAAAAAAAGAAAGAAAACTATCAGATAAAATCTTAAAAAACAGAGCAATATATACTTTTGATAAGATTATATCACAAAACAAGGATTTTTTAAGAATTATGGATTTTGCTAAAAAGATTTCCAGTTCTAAATCAACCGTACTTATAGCAGGAGAAACAGGAACAGGTAAAGAATTATTTGCTCAATCTATTCACAATGAAAGTGACAGAAAAAACAAGCCATTTATAGCTATCAATTCGGCTGCTATTCCTGAAAACTTGATAGAATCAGAATTATTTGGATATGTGGAAGGAGCATTTACAGGTGCTAAAAAATCTGGTCAGGTTGGTAAGTTTGAACTCGCAGATAAAGGAACTATTTTTTTAGATGAAATCGGTGAAATGCCTCTTAATCTTCAGACCAGATTATTAAGAGTTATAGAAGAGGGTATAGTTTCAAGAGTAGGTGCTATAGACCGCGTGATAGTGGATGTAAGGATTATAGCTGCTAGCAATAAAGATTTAAAAAAAGAAGTGGATAAGGGAAACTTTAGAGAGGATTTATTTTATAGACTAAGTGTGCTCCCCTTAACTATACCACCTTTGAGAGAAAGAAAGGATGATATACCACTTTTAGCTAATTTTTTCATGGAGAGAATATCTAAAAGGCTAAATAAAAACAAAGTTAAATTGGATGATCATATATTAAATAAGATGAAAAAGCACAATTGGCCTGGAAATGTAAGGGAACTTGAAAATCTAATAGAGCTTATAGTTAACTTAGAATGTTTACCAGATAGTTTTTTTTCTGAAGCAGAAGATAGTGAGCTATCTCAAGTAAATACTATCTATGATAATTGTTCTCTAGAAGATCTTGAAAAGAGTCATATTATAAAAACACTCCAAGCATATGATGGCAATATTTCCAAAACAGCAAGGTGCTTGAAAATAGGGAGAAACACTCTCTATAGGAAAATTGATAAATACAATATAGTTGCTACATAACGATACATTGCCATGCGAATGGAACAGGCAAAGTGAGCCTTTATGGTTCATATAAAAGCTGTAAGCATATAAACCTCCAAGGCAAGAGATTAAATACTTGGCATGATTCTTGCATTATATTTATATATAAGATGAAATTTAAATATAAAAATTTAAGGGGGGCTTAAAATGTACGGTTATATGGGTAAAATTTTAAGGGTAAATCTAACAGATAGAACATATTCAAGAGAGGATTTTGATTTTGAATTTGGAAAAAAATATTTGGGTGCTAGAGGTGTAGGTGTTAAAATTATGATGGATGAAGTTCCTGCAAAGACAGATCCATTTAGTCCAGAAAACAAGATAATAGTTGCAGCAGGTGGATTAACTGGTGCTCCAGTTCCTACATCTGGAAGATATATGGTTATTACCAAATCGCCTTTAACGGGTACTATAGCAATCGCTAACTCAGGTGGACATTGGGGACCGAGCTTTAAAGCTACAGGTCATGATTTAGTAATATTTGAGGGAAAAGCTGATAGCCCAGTATATTTATATATAGAAGATGATAAAATTGAAATAAGAGATGCAAAACATCTATGGGGTAAAACTATTTCAGAAACGACTGAAGCCATCCAAGAAGAAATGAAAGGATTTAAGGTTATGGCAATAGGACCTGCAGGGGAAAAACTTTCTTTACTTTCTGCTATAATGAATGACATAGATAGAGCTGCTGGTAGGGGTGGAGTAGGAGCTGTTATGGGTTCTAAAAACTTAAAGGCTATAGTTGTAAAGGGAAGTAAAAAAGTTTCAATATTCGATAGTGAAAAAACTAAAGAAGTATCTAGGTCTAAAGTTAAAACACTGGTAAATGACCCAGTAGCGGGAGAAGGACTTCCTACTTATGGAAGTGCAGTCTTGGTAAACATAATAAATGAAAGTGGAGTTTTTCCAGTTAAAAACTTCCAAGAAGCATATACTGAAGAAGCAGATACCATTTCAGGTGAATCTTTAACAGCCAACCACCTAGTTAAAAAATCTGCATGCTATAGATGTCCTATTGCCTGTGGAAGGGTAGTAAAATTAGATGATGGAACAGTTGTAGGTGGACCTGAGTATGAAACTATTTGGGCCTTTGGTGCAGATTGTGGTCTATATGATTTAGAGACTATAAACAAGGCAAATGTAATCTGTAATGACTATGGTCTGGATACTATATCTGCAGGAGCTACTATAGCTGCAGCTATGGAGTTATATCAAAGAGGATATATTAAAGACGAAGATATAGCTGCCGATGGACTTACTTTAAATTGGGGAGATGCTAAAGCGGTACTGGGATGGACTAAAAAGATGGCTATTCGTGAAGGTTTTGGAGCTAAACTTGCCGATGGTTCTTTTAGACTTGCAACTTCTTATGGAGCGCCAGACTTATCTATGTCTGTTAAAAAACAAGAATTGCCTGCATATGATCCAAGAGCGATTCAAGGTCATGGATTATCATATGCTGTTAACAATAGAGGTGGATGTCATATCAAGGGATACATGATAAGTCCAGAGATATTAGGTTATCCTGAAAAGCTTGATAGATTCTCTTTGGAAGGAAAAGCAGCTTATACTAAGATATTTTTAGACTTAACAGCTGTTATTGACTCGATAGGTCTTTGTGTATTTACTACATTTGGACTTGGATTACCTGATTATGTAGATATGTATAATGCAGTTGTAGGTGAAGTTCATACAGGTGAAAGTCTACTTGAAGCAGGTGAAAGAATATGGAATCTTGAAAAAATATTCAATATACGTGAAGGATTCGATAGTTCTGACGATAAACTTCCAAGAAGATTGATAGAAGATCCAATACCTAATGGTCCGTCTAAAGGACATGTTCATAAATTGAGTGAACTACTTCCAGAATACTATTCTGTAAGAGGATGGGATAAAGAAGGAGTGCCTACTTTAGAGACATTAAATAGATTAGGATTAGAAGAATATACTAAGTATATATAGATAAATAAAATAGATATGAAGAAGTTTTGAATTTTAGGGGGTGCACATTTGATAAAAGTTGAAGTTAGGCTGTTTGCAACCTTTAGAGAAAATAGAGAAAAAAAGTATTTCTATGAGTTGAATGAAGGGACAAATATTTTAGATATCTTGAATAAACTAAATATAGATAAAGAAGATGCGAGTTTGATTCTTTTAAACGGAATAGATGGAGATGTATATAGAAAATTAAAGAATGGGGATGTATTATCCCTATTCCCTCCTGTAGGAGGAGGTTAAAAGCTTATAAAAGTAATTTACTTTTATATATATATTAATTTTATCAAATTATTAAAAAATAAAAGGAGTGATTAGTATGTCATTAGGTTCTTTTAGAATTCCAAAGGATATCGTTTTTGGAGAAAATGCATTAAAATATTTATCTACTTTAGAAGGTAAAAAGGCTATGTTAGTAACTGGTGGAAGCTCCATGAAAAAATTTGGATTTTTAGAAAAAGCTAAAGAGCAACTTGAAAAAGCTAATATGAAAGTTGAGATCTTTGATGGAGTAGAAGCAAACCCATCAGTAAAGACAGTTGAAAAAGGTGCAGAAGCTATGACTAGTTTCCAACCTGACTGGATAGTTGCAATAGGTGGAGGTTCTGCTATAGATGCTGCAAAAGCAATGTGGGCATTTTATGAACATCCTGAATTAAAATTTGAAGATATAATAGAACCAGGATCTCTTCCTAAACTTAGAAACAAAGCAAGATTGGCAGCTATACCATCAACAAGTGGTACTGCTTCAGAGATTACGGCATTTTCAGTAATAACTGATACGGAAAACCATATCAAATACCCACTTGTCTCCACGGAGATGATTCCAGATGTGGCTATATTGGATCCAGCTCTTCCAGCAAAGATGCCCAAGCATATAACAGCTAATACTGGTATGGATGTATTGGCCCATGCAGTTGAAGCTTATGTATCCACTGCTGCTTCATCTTATACAGATGCCTTAGCTGTGAAAGCTATTAAATTAGTTCTTAGCAATCTGATAGAAGCCTATAATAATGGAGATAACATGGAAGCTAGAAATAATATGCATAATGCATCAGCCCTAGCGGGAATGGCTTTTACAAATGCTTCTCTTGGATTAATTCATAGCTTAGCACATAAAATTGGTGGAGAATTTGGAATAACTCATGGGTTGACAAATGCCATATTACTTCCATATATTATTCAGTTTAATAGAAAAGCAACAGATAAGATTTCTAATCTAGAAAAAGAGCTTGAAATTGATGATTTAGCTGAATATATAAAAGAATTAAACAAAAAACTAGACATACCTTTAAACTTTAAGGATGTAGAAGAAGTAGATATAAAGGAAGAAAAGTTTAACGAAGTATTAGAAAGAATGAGTAAAAATGCATATGATGATCCATGTACAGCTACTAATCCTAGAGATTGTGACCCTAAAGTAATTGAAATGATTTTCAAAGCTGCATTTTATGGAGAAGATATAAAAGCTTAGTTTTTTATAATTTCAAAACACTTCTTAACAATTTGTTAAGAAGTGTTTTTTATTAGAATTTTTAGATATAATTCAGGAGAAAAGAGATGCTTAGATATTTACTATATAAAAAGAGTATGCTATACTAAAGGAAGATGCTATTAAATAAAATTAAATATACATAATATTATTCCGAGCTTCAATTTCTAAAACTACTGTTGCATAAGTCATGAAATTGTAGCCGAAGGGTATATTAGAGAAATCTATATGCCTCCCATGTTTGGAAAGGAAAAATAAGGCAGCCTTTCTTTTGGGTTGTCTTTTTTTATAAAAATTAAAAGGAGAGAAAAACAAATGAAAAAAGTATTATCATTGATGCTTGCATTCTTACTAGTGTTTTCTATTGTAGGATGTACAGCAGAAGAAAAACCAGTAGAGGATACACCTGAAAGTGAAACACCAGTAGAGGAGACTACAGACGATACTGAAGAGGATGCTGCAAAAGAAAATGGAACCATAATCCTATCTACTACAACTAGCACACAAGATTCAGGATTACTTGACTTTTTATTACCTAAATTTAAAGAAGATACAGGTATAGAAGTAAAAACTGTAGCTGTAGGAACAGGTCAAGCACTTGAAAATGGTAGAAATGGTGAAGCAGATGTACTACTTGTACATGCTAAAGAGTCAGAAATTGAATTTGTTGAAAACGGATATGGAACTGAAAGAAAAGATGTAATGTATAATGATTTTGTATTGGTAGGACCTAAAGATGACCCTGCAAAATTAAAGGAAGATAGCCCAGAAGATATAGTAGCTGGTTTAAAGAAGATAAGCAGTGAAAAGGTTGAATTTATTTCTAGAGGAGACGATTCTGGTACTCATAAAAAGGAATTAAAAATATGGGAAGAAGCAGGTGTTGAACCTAGCGGTGACTGGTATGTAGAAGCAGGTTCTGGTATGGGTGATGTATTGACGATGGCAGATGAAAAACAAGCTTACACTATCACTGACAGAGCTACATACTTAAGTATGAAAAGTGACTTAGATCTTGATATATTAATAGAAGGTGACGAAAGCCTATTAAATCAATATGGTATAATTCCAGTAAATCCTGAAAACCTAGGAGATAAATCAGATGAAATAAATCACGAAGGTGCTAAAGAGTTCATGGATTGGATGACTTCTGACAAGGGACAAGAACTAATAAAAGGATACGGAGTAGAAGAGTACGGTGAACCTTTATTTTTTCCTAATGCAGAGTAGTTTAAAAGTATAAAATATTAACAAACATTAAAAGGCTGGTAATATTACCAGCCTTTTAAAAAATAAAGTGAGGAAAATCAATGGATTACATATTAGATGGATTTAAAGAAGCCGTAAACTTAATAATAAGCTTAGATAAGGAAATTTTTGATATAGTTCTTCTTTCTTTATTTGTATCTACCACAGCTACCATGTTAGGATCTTTAATATCCATACCATTTGGAGTTGCTTTTGGAATACGAAAATTTAAAGGAAAGAGACTCTTTAGTAGGATTACATATACTATGATGAGTATACCTACGGTAGTAATAGGATTATTAGTGCATATTATTCTTTCGAGGAAAGGACCATTTGGAAGTTTTGGCTTAATGTATACTGCTAAAGCTATGATCATAGCCCAGACACTTCTTGTTATGCCTTTAAGTTTTGGACTAAATTATGGACTATCCACAAATCGTGGAAAAGAAATTGAAAAGGTAGCTATAACTCTTGGAGCAAATAAGTTTCAAAGTATATTATTGATAATAAGAGAGTTAGAGGTAGATATAATTGTGAACATAACCACTTCATTTTCTAGGGCAATATCTGAAGTGGGAGCAGTTATGATAGTTGGTGGAAATATAAAGAATCACACTAGAGTAATCACTACAACCATATCTATGATGAATTCCATGGGAGATTACCCAACGGCTATCGCACTTGGAATCATTTTGCTTATGATATCATTTGCAGTCAATAGTATAATTTATTCCTATAGTAAGGAGGATTAAATGGAAATACAAATAGAAAATGTAAGTAAAACTTATGGAGAAAAAAAAGTCTTAGATATAGACCGCTTAAAGATAGAAAAAGGAAAGATAACGGGTATAATAGGGGCAAATGGCTCAGGAAAATCTACTCTTTTAAATATAATTGCAGGTTTAGATAATGAATTTGATGGAGCTGTTTTATATAATGGCAGTTACCTAGATAAGGATATAAGAAAAAATATAACTTTAGTTTTTCAAACAGCGTATCTTTTTAAAAGAACAGTATATAAAAATATTGCCTATCCTTTAAAGATAAGGAAAGTAAAAAAAGAAAAGATAAAGGCAAAGGTTTTAGAATTAATGAAAACTTTAGAAATAGAAGACTTAAAGTATAAAATTGGAAGTAAACTATCAGGAGGAGAAACTCAAAAGGTTGCATTAGCAAGAGCTTTAGTATTTAATCCAGAGCTACTGCTTCTAGATGAACCTACTTCAAACATAGATCCTGAATATATAGAGCATATGGAAAAGTCAATAATTAAGTATAATAAGGAAAATAAGGGTACAGTTATTATAGTAACTCATAATATAGATCAAGCAGAACGATTGTGTCATAATATTATAAAGCTGGAACGCGGAAAGGTGATATATTAATGGAGTTTTTTAATGTAGTAACGGTAGAAGAAGCAATGGAAAGTATAAGGAAAAATTTCAAGGAATTTAAATTCGAATTAGAAGAAGTAGATATAATAGATTCACTAGATAGGATAGTGGGAGAGAATATCTATTCAGA
>CAZRHX010000017.1:0-15847 GCA_964599855.1 uncultured Tissierella sp.
CCAAGGACCTAAATTTCTACCACCAAGGACGTAATCAGAAAAATCTTCGGTTTTCTTATAGTAAACAAAACCTATTGCTATCATGGCGATTAAATATAATACTAAAATAGCTATCTTAATAACATTTCCATCCATCTAAAATCCACCTTTCATCTATTTTTTTATATTAAAGCTCTCTTTTATGTTTATCCACAATTATAAAAAGAAACTTTTATATAAGACTATACAAAGACCATTATATTAGAAATTCATTAAAACTTAAAGACATTATTTTAAAATTCAAAAAACTGAAGTTAAGTCTTGTAATTAAAGTTACAATTCAGCTAATATTAAAAAACATAATGAGTTGAATTTTAATAATAAAGACTCAAAGAGAATTCTCTTAAATTTTGTTGAAATTGTTTTTATTACAATAAAACATACATTAATTACATGCTAGTTACAAATATAAGGAGATTCTACTTTAGAGTGTGATATAATATATTTTATATTAATATAAAATATATTCAAAAATTACAAGAAATGATTTAATATTATAATATATATAATTTTACGAAAGGGGAAAATTGTATGAAGATCGAAATGTCATTTTATTCTTTAACGTTTTATCTAGCGTCTATTATCTATCTCTATTGGGGGGTGTACATAATTCGACTTAATCCAAAAGAAAGGATTAATCGTGCATTTTTTGCTCTTGTTTTAGCTGTATTTATATGGTCTTTGAGTTATGGTATTAGTAATTCAGCAATTGATTTAGAAACCGCTCTTTTGTGGAGAAAAATAGGTTCAATAGGCAGAATGTCATTTTTTAGCATTATATTACATTTCATGCTGTTGTTAACCAACACAAATGAAGAGTTAGATAAGCAGTGGCTTATTATACCCCTATATATTCCAACTTTATTATTAATTTATATATTTGCTTTTTCAAAGTCCTTCACCCCTTTACAATATAATTTAATAAAGTTTGATCATGGCTGGTTTAATAAACTACCTAATAATATATGGAATACATTATATTATTTTTATTTTGTTTCATATGTTTTGGCGAGTTTATTAGTGGTATTGAGATGGAAGAGAAAGATAAAATCTAAAGCAGTTACAAAACAAGCAAATCTTATATTTAAGACAATTGCTTTGGCTCTAATTCTAGGAGGACTTTTTGATTTTATTCCTAGTGTTGCTTTTTCAAAAGCCATACCACAAACAACTTCGATAGTAATTTTGATTCCAGTATGGGCCATGTACCATGCTGCTAGGTATTATGATTTGTTTCATACAAAAACTTTTGAAATGGAAGAAATAGTTATAACGGATGAAGAACAAAAAAAGATATTTATAAATATTGCATTTATAATCTTTACAATAGGTATACTCTCTATGATCTCAAAATATCTTACTACTTTTAAGTCAGGTGATGCTAATATATATGAACTAACAGAACCAGGAATATATATATCATTGGTAGGATTAATCCTTGGAATTATACAGAGTATTAATAAAAAAAGCTTTAGGGAAACTATGAATATAATAGTTTTATTAGTAAGTATTCCTGTTATTTCAATTTTATTTTTAGAATATGCAGCAATAACAGTCTGGGTAATTCCAATTATAATAATAATGAGTTCGTTTTTATTTAGTAATCGTACATTGTTAACATTAACAACTGTCATAGGTATAGGAAGCCAAGGGCTTGTTTGGGTTATGAACCCAGAAGCTTATGTTTTAGTAAATAAATATGATTATATTATAAGAATGATAATAATTTTAGCAAGTTTCTTTATAGGTTCATATATAAATAGGATTTATATGACTAAAATCAAAGAAAATGATTACCAAATTAAATTTCAAAAAATGATTTCTAATATTTCATTTGAATTTCTCAGTCTTAATCAAGATAACTTTGACGAGAAAGTTGAAGAGTTGCTAGAGCATATAGGTAGCTTTTTTAATGTGGATAGAGCCTATTTGTTTACAATAAATCACAAAAACAACACCATGACATATACAAATGAATGGTGCAATCTTGAAATAAAAGAAGAAGTAGGAACAATTGAAGAAATACCTTTAAAGGTATTTTCCTGGTGGATAGATCAACTTGAAAGGAAAAAACTAGTTTATATTGAAGATGTAAATTATATGCCTAACGAAGCAAAAGCAGAGCAAGCACAACTTCTCAGGCAAGAAGTAAAATCTTTGGTTTCTGTTCCCATAATGGGAGATGGTAAAATTCAAGCCTTTATAGGGATTGATTCAGTAAAATCAAATAAGCAGTGGACAGAAGAAAATATAAATCTATTAAATATTATGGGAAACATTTTATCAAGTGGAATAATTAAAATAAATGCTGATAAGAAAATAGAGCTTATGGCTTACTATGACAATCTTACTAAACTACCTAATAGATCCTTATTTAAAGATAGAGTCAATCAGGCAATTAAATTATCTAAAAGAACAGAAACACTTATATCTATAATTTTTATAGATTTAGACAATTTTAAATCTGTAAACGATACAATAGGACATAGAGGTGGAGATTCTTTATTAAGAAAAGTTTCTAAGAGTTTAATTGAAACAGTCCGTAAAAGTGATACAGTAGCTAGATTTGGTGGAGATGAGTTTCTTATTATGATGAATGATATTAAGGATCATGATGCTATCACTAAAGTAGCTGATAAAGTAATGGACATATTTTCAGAACCTTTTTATATAAGTGGCCAAGAGTTTCAAGTTACTGCTAGTGCTGGTATAGCAATTTATCCAGTAGATGGTGATTCTTCAGAAAACTTGATTAAAAATGCTGATATTGCTATGTATCAAGCGAAAGAAAAAGGTAAAAATCAGTATATGTTTTGTACTAAAGGCATGAAACTTGAAGTAGAAACTAGTATAGAATTGTCCAATGAGCTTTATCGTGCCTTGGATAGAAATGAACTAGTTATATACTATCAACCTCAAATAAATCTTTTGACAAATCGAATAATAGGTGTAGAGGCTTTAGTTCGTTGGATTCATCCTATTAGAGGGACTATATCTCCTGGAATATTTATTCCCATGGCAGAAAGAAATAATTTAATAAATGATATAGGTGATTGGGTTCTAAGAGAAGCTTGTATACAAAATAAGAAATGGCAGGATATGGGAATACCACATATAAATATGGCTGTTAACCTATCTTCTATACAAATAACAAATCCCAATATAGTTGAAAAAGTTGAGAATATAATTAAAGAAACTGGGCTAGATTCTAAGTATATTGAATTAGAGATTACAGAAAGTGTTGCTATAAAAGAGACAAGATACGTAATAGATGTTTTAAATAGGCTCAAGAAAATAGGAGTATCGATTGCTATAGATGACTTTGGAACAGAGTATTCATCTCTCAGCAGACTAAAGTCACTTCCTATTGATCGTATTAAAATTGATATGCAATTTGTTCAAGGAATAGAAAGTAATGAAAAGAACAAAATTATTGCTATGGTAATTATAAATTTAGCGAAGAGCTTAGGAATGAATGTCTTGGCAGAAGGTGTTGAAACAAAAACTCAACTAGATTTTTTAAAAGAAAAGATGTGTGACAATGTCCAAGGCTATTACTATTATAAACCTATGCCATCATATGAAATAGAAAAGATTTTAATTGACCTATCTAGAAGTGAAGAAGCTAAGGATATATTTGAATAAATTGATCTTAAACCAACAGAAATATAAAATGTGATGGATAAAAAAAGTAATCTCTGATTAATATAACCCTTAAATCTGGACATAGATTTAGGGGTTATTACTATAATGTGAAGGATAAAGTGCTAAAGAAAACAAGCTATATTTGTCATTTTTGATATCTGAAATCAACAAGAAAAAAATAAATAAATAAATAACAAAAGACTAATAGATTATAAAAAGGTATTTTAGAGGAATAAAGATTAAATCGAATACATAAAACTATTGAAATTAAGCTTTTATAGCCCAACGAAGTTTTGCTGAACGAGCACGACCATTTATTCTACATTCTTCTGATGTTGGGCGTATTGGTTTTGGACTTATTTCACTATATATTCCTTGGCGGAAATAATATTTGAAAGACTTTTTCACTAAACGATCTTCTCCGGAGTGGAAAGAGAGAATAGCTACTCGTCCTCCTTTGGCTAGGGCAAAGGGAAGTTTTTCTAAAAACTCATATAGAACTTCAAATTCGTCGTTTATATCTATTCTAATTGCTTGAAAAGATCTTTGACAAGATTTTTTAATTTCATTGTCTCGTTTATTCTTCGGAATAAAAGAAAGAGCATCGCTTATAATTTCTTGAAGATCTGTAGTTGTATCTATTTTATTACCTTTTTTAAAGGATGATATTATAGCTTTAGCTATTTCTCTAGCATATGGCTCATCAGAGTTTTCTATTAACATACCTTCTATTTCAGCTTCTGTAAACTTTGTAAGGCGTTCTGATGCAGATTCTCCTTTAGTAGGATTTAGTCTTAAATCTAGTGGACCTTCACTTTTAAAAGAAAATCCTCTGTCTGGATTATCTATTTGCATAGAAGAGACACCTAAATCTGCTAATATAAAATCTAGTGGACCTGATTCTTCAATAAGCTTATCTATATTTGAAAAGTTTAATTGTCTAGCTTTAAAAAGCTCAGGTCCATAGCCTAATTCTGCTAATCTTTTTTCTGTCTTAGGCAATTCAATAGGGTCTATATCTGTTGCATAGAGAATACCTTTTGAATCTAAACATTTAAGTACCTCTAGTGAATGACCACCATAACCAAGTGTTGCATCTAGTCCAGTTTCACCAGGACTTATCTGTAAAAATTCTAATATTTCATCAACGCAGATTGGTAAATGCATTCCTGCAGGAGTACTTCCCTTTTGAATAACTTTTTCAACTGTATCAGGGTACTTATCTGCTTGTAATTCTTTATATTTTTCTTTATATGATTTGGGATGAGTCCCTTTATATCTAACACGCCTTTTATATTTTTTCTCTCCATTGTTCATCTCTTTTGGCCACCTTTCATATAGATATGATACCAAAAATGTCATATAAAGACAATTATATATTGAATAAGAGTTATAAACTCATTGAGATTTCTATTATTAAGATATATATATTTTTCTTTGGGTAAGAGTATATTAGCCATTAGATTAAATATATAAAATTCACATAAAAATATTTTTGTTATAAAGGGGATGTTAAAGTATGAATAAGAAACAAGCTGAAAGAATGAAAAATGGTAAGGGATTTGTCGCAGCATTAGATCAAAGTGGTGGTAGTACACCAAAAGCGCTGTTGGGTTATGGAGTAACAGAAGACAAGTACAATACTGAAGAAGAGATGTTCGATTTAGTGCATGAAATGAGATCTAGAATTATCACTAGTGATGTGTTTAACTCAGAACATATATTGGCAGCTATCTTGTTTGAGCAGACTATGGATAGAAAAGTAGAAGGTATGTACACAGGAGATTATCTATGGGAGAAAAAAGGTATAATACCTTTATTGAAGACAGATAAAGGTTTACAAGATGAATTTGAAGGCGTACAACTCATGAAGCCTATGCCAGACTTAGATGCTTTACTAGATAGAGCAGTTGAGAGAAATATATTTGGAACAAAGATGCGTTCAGTTATAAAGGGTGCTAATGCAGCAGGAATTAAAAAGATAGTAGAACAACAATTTGAAGTAGGAAAGCAAATAATCAAAAAAGGCTTAATTCCAATGTTAGAACCTGAAGTAGATATCACTATTAGCGATAAGACAGAAGCAGAAAACATTATGAAAGAAGAAATATTGAAAGGTTTAGACAAACTTGCTAAAGATGAGATAGTTATGTTAAAACTTTCAATTCCTACGGTGGACAATCTATTTGATGAGCTGATTGCACATCCTCAAGTAATGCGTGTAGTTGCTCTCTCAGGTGGATATAGTAGAGAGGTTGCAGCCCAAGGGCTAGAAAATAACCCAGGATTAATTGCAAGCTTCTCAAGAGCACTTCTTGAAGGTATAGATGTAAATCAAACCGATAAAGAGTTCAATGAATTGTTAGGTTCTTCTATAGAGCGAATTTATAAGGCTTCAATAGTATAAATTTAACATACAGTAAAAAGACTAAACTCAATTTGAGTTTAGTCTTTTTACTGTATGTTAGTTCAATATATTATTTATAGTTTTTAATTTATATGTGCTTCCATTAAATCCTTTTTAAAAATAAGTATAAAAAATATAATAATAGTGATTGTATTTATTATAGGATAGTGTAGAACAGATATAATTAAAATTAAGGGAATTAAAATTAACAAAAGATACCATAACAAAGTATCCGTCTTTAATGATTTTCTGACCCATAAATCTACAATATTTATTGTTATCAAAAAGGTAGAAAAAGAGTTAAATAAATTTAAGATTGCACTAAATCTTTTATAGCCATTTAATTGCATTATTTCAAAACTCAAAGCCATCAATAAGACTATGGCCAATAATACAGAAATGGAAGATATAAAAGAAAATAATAATGAATCAAAACTATATTTATAAAAAAAACCTTCTATCCTATACATTATATTGTCATCAGAATTATGGCTAGTAATTGAACCTTGACCGAATTTTAAATATTTAATTTTATCTTCAATATCAAGTTTAATAGTTTCAAGTTGAGAATTATTAGTATCTAGAGTTTCTCTGCTGATTTCTATTATCTCTGTTGAAGTTTTTCTTGGCAAATAATAAATTGTTTGATCAAAGCTAATAAATAATTGTTTTAAATCTATCTCTTCCAATTGGAATAAGTTTATTGAATGAAACAAGTTAGAATATTTCTCCAATGCAAGCTTAGTGTCATTTTTGTTTTCTTCTTTTCTTTTTATGTAACTTATTCTAAATTGATTAAATAGCCAAACAAATATAGTAATAAATATTATAGATATCAATTGCTCATAATTGTTATTATTCATAGCATCGACAATATCTTTCATTAAAACCCACCCTTCAAAAGAATAAATTTAAAATCTATCTTAATAGTATAATATTATTTATTATATCAAAAAAATGATATTATACTATTAAATTGTTATATATCTATAATAATAGGTATATTATAATATATAATTAGAAGATGTAGATATAATTAATAAAATCATTTAAGTAGATTAATAAATTTCTGTTTATTCAATACTGAAATATAGCATTTTAGATGGAGGAAATTATAATGATTGGAAGAGTTGTGCATGTAGGTTTAACAGTTTCTGATTTAGAAAAATCGATAACTTTTTACAAAGACACTTTAGGCTTAAGCTTTGAGGGAAAGATGAAAATGGAAGGAGAGTCTACAGATAGGCTATTTAATATCCAAGATTGTAAAGTAAAGGTGGCTTATTTAAATGGAAGTAAAGAAATAAACACTCCTATGATTGAGCTATTAGAATTCTCGCCTAAAGCAAAGATAGATAAAGGTATAAGACTTGATAAAACTTCAATTTCTGAAGTATGTTTTGATGTAGAGGATATAGATGTGCTATATAAGAAACTTTTACATAAGGGTGTCGAGTTTTTATCAGAGCCTCAATATTTTGATTTAAGTGACCAAGGCTTTGGTAAGAGCAAGGCGGTGTATTTTAAAGATCCAGATGGCATAATTTTGGAGTTGATAGAAAAATTATAAAATATTTAAAGTCCACTTTGTTATAAGCACTAATGGGACTTTAAATATTTTATTGAAAAGTTAAAATTAAACTTCTACCTCCATAGTTAAGAATGTTACATCGTCCATCAGTTTATCATTGCGTCCTATATAATCAAATAGATCATTCTTTATAGTTTTATTAAGTTTAGCTCCATCTAAACTAGAGTTATTTTCTAAAAGATATTCTAGTTTTTCTACTCCATATACTTCTCCAGATTTATTCTTAGCTTCTACTAGTCCGTCAGAATAGAAAAATATTTTATCTCCTGTTTCTAACTGTATATTTTTATTCTCATAAAAAGGTGAGATGAAATCTCCTAATTTACAAATTGGAAATCCTTGTACATCCATTGGGTATATTTTCCCTGATTTTTTAATTATATAAGGAGCTACATTTATCCCTGCTGACGCGTATCTGAAGGATCTGTCTTCAATATTATAAATACCGTAAAGCATCACTATATACTTCTCTTCATCAATATTTGTTTTATTGAAACTTTTATACATAGTTTTTAAGACAAAACCTGGTTCTATAATTTCTTCTGTCAATTCATCTTTTAATCTTATGGCATTTTGATAAGCAAAGACTGTCAACATAGCAGCAGAGAGACCATGTCCCGAAACATCGCCTATATATATAGCAATATTATCTTCATCTAATTTAATGACATTATAAAAATCCCCACTAATATGCTCAGCAGCTAAATATTCTGCATTAAAAGATACGGACACATCCTTAGGCATTTCATTAGGTAGCAGACAACGCTGCATTTCTTTTGCATATTCTATATCATTTAATAATACCTCGTTTAATTCATTAAGTTCTTTAGTTCTTTCTTGTACTATTACATTAAGATTGTCTGAATATATTTTCAATCTGTTTTTAATTTTTTTTAATTCTCTATAAGGATTGCTTACATTTCCTATGTATATAGCTTTATATAATATAGCATAAGCTATAACTTTATATAGATGGGCTATGTAATTAAATGCATCATATATACTTCTGTAAGTAGTAAATGCAAATTCACTAAAGATCAATAACACTAAAGCTATCATAAAGGGATACTCATTATTAGAATTAGATATTCTATATTGCCCTGCTATGAAAAGAAATGTTCCAAATAAAATTAATATTATAATATATTCCATAAATATCTTAATACCAGTAAGTCCTTGACCTTCTATGTACATAGTAGGGAAAAAATCAGGATAATAAGTTACGATTATAAACAATATAAGAGTAAAAATTATTGTAATTATAGAAAAAAGTTCTTTTTTAATAGTAGATTTAATATGTTTAGGAATAACTGTAGCAGTCATAAAGCCTAGAGTTCCTAAAAACCTTGAAATAATCCATAGCATAGTGGCTCTGTTTGAACTATCGTTTACTATAAAAAAATCTGCCATACCTTTATAACTAAAAGTATGAAGAGCATCAAGAGTTCCCATCAATAAGAATGCACATCCAAAAAGTATCATCTTTAAACTTCCAGACTCCTCGTAGATAAAGTAGGTGACTGTGAATAATGAAAAAGATACTAATACGCTTGCAAATTCAAATAAAGAATGCCAAGTTAAATAGCTTGCCACAGACATAATATCAACAAATTGATTATTATAAATTGCTGCCAGTATATATACAATTATTGATAAAAAAGAAATAAGCATAACCTTATAGTATTTTCTAATATTAAAAAATAGTTTTGTATCTATATTTTCCATAAAATTCTCCTTATTTGATTTTATAATTATAAAGACAAGTTCTTTTTCCTAATATTATATTCTATTATCAATATATTGTCATCAAAGATAAGCATATTATTAAACAAATCTTAAGCTTATTAAAAAAATGTATTACATAGATTTGTAGTATATATTACAAAGTTAAAAGAAATAAAACTTATATATTGGGTAAGTTATAAATAATAAGATTTAATTAACATTGATCATCTGGGAGGAGTTATAAATGAAAAAATTATTTGTAATATTTTTCTTAAGCTTAAGTATGTTTTTAATGAATGGGTGTGTCAAAGATCCTGATAATAGTTTAGAATCTGAAGAGGAAACAGATAAGGAGAATGATATGGATATAAAGGATAATGCAAATATAAAAACTGAAGTAGTTACTCAGGAGCAAGAGGGTACTATTATATATGAAAATAAAGAATACTCTTTTACTTTGGAAATTCCATTATGGTGGGAAGGAATGTATGAGATAGAAGATGGGTTATGGATAGATGAAAAGAGTAAAAGTGTAGCTTTTAATTTTGATAAAGAAGGTGTTTCTAGTAATATATTCACTATAATTATTTTGGATGAAATTATAAAAGAAGAAGACTGGGAAGATCCTTTTTTAATATATATACTAGAAGATAGAGAAAGGACTTTTGTATATTTACCATCGATGGAACCCACTGAGGAACTGTTAAAGGAAGAGAATAAAGAGCATTTTAATAATGTAAGTGAAATGGTTGAGCAAGTATTTGATATAGTAGAAACTTTTAATAGTATAAAATAAATATGAAAAATATTACTTTTGTGATAAAATGGATATAGTGATTTTAACAAAATATTAGAAGAGGTGGAAAAAATGAAAAAAACTAAAACGTTGAGAAATATAAGTATGATTTTATCACTTGTATTTATATTTGGTAGCTTTGCATATGCCGATAGTGGAACTGTGGTTACACTTGCTAAAGACATAGATGAGGCACAAAAGACTCAGATGCTAGATCTTTTTAAAGTGGATAGGAATGAAGTTGATATAATAGAGGTAAACAATCAGGAGGAAAGAAAGTATCTAGAAGGAGTAGCTACAGAAGCTCAAATAGGTAGAAGTACTATCAGTTCTGCTTATGTAGAATTACTAGAAGAAGGCTCTGGAATAGAAGTTGAAACTTATAATATTACTTGGGTTACAAAAGAGATGTATGCCAATGCCCTTGTTACAGCTGGAGTCAAGAACGCTAAGATAATAGCAGCAGCACCTTTCCCAGTATCTGGAACAGGAGCTCTTACAGGAGTTTTAAAAGCCTTTGAAGAGGCGACTGGAAAGAAATTAAGTGAAGATCAAAAGAAAGTAGCAAATGAAGAGGTAGTAAGAGTTGGGGAGCTTGGAGAAGAATTAGGTCAAGACAAAGCTTCAGAACTTATCAAAGAAGTAAAAGAACAGATAATAGAAAAAGGTGTAAAAAGTCCTGAAGAGATCAAAAAAATTATAATAGAGATTTCAGGTAATCTCAATATAAATCTAAATGATGAGCAAATTCAAAAGATAACTGATCTTATGGAGAAGATATCAAAACTTGAACTAGATACAGAAAGTATAAAAAACCAGCTTAAAGATATGGGAAAAAAACTAGATGACACATTAAAGAACAATGAAGAAGTAAAAGGTTTTTTTGAAAAGATAATAGACGCTATAAAAAACTTTTTTGACTCTATATTTAATTAGGACTATAGGGGGAGGTATAATTTATATGATCTCTATTACTTGTAAAGAGATGAAGGCCATGGATTCTTATGCTATAAATAATATAGAAATTCCAAGCATAATTTTAATGGAAAATGCTGCATTGAAAACAGTAAAAAACATTGATTTAAATAATAGAAATAGTTTTACCATAGTATGTGGGATTGGTAACAACGGTGGAGATGGCCTTGCAATAGTAAGACATCTCATCTTAGAAGGAAAAGATGTAGATTTGTTTATAATAGGAAATCTAGATAAGGGAACTAGAGATTTTCATATAAATTTAAATATACTTAAAAACTTAGATGTTGAGATCATCAATATAAAAAATGAAGAAGAATTGGATATATTGGAAAAATCTCTAGTTAAGAATCATATGACTATAGATGCTATATTTGGTATTGGACTTACTAGAGATGTAGGTGGGATCTATGGAAAGGCTATTAATCTTATAAATAAGTATTCTAAAGAAACCCTCTCCGTAGATATACCATCTGGCTTAGATGGAGATAGTGGAGATGTTTTAGGTCTAGCTGTAAGGGCAAATAAGACAGTTACCTTTCATTTGATAAAGAAGGGTTTATTAAAGGGAAAAGACTATGCTGGGCAAGTAGTAGTGGAAACTATTGGAATACCTAAAGAAGCTACTGATATGGTACTTAAGAGCTAGTAGTCTGATATTTGAGAAAAGTTTATTAATTTAGAAAAAAACTCTTGCAATTTAGACTGATATGTAATAAAATAAGAATAATTTAATAAATAAATGTTAAGTTAGAGACAAAAATACAGTAAATTTAATTACAGAGAACTGGTATATGATGAGAGCCAGGGTTAAAGATGTATAAAATGATCCCTCTAAGACTATAAAGATGAAATAATGGAAGTAATCTTTGTCGGTATTCTTTTAAAGAAAGGCCACCGTTATATGGCTCGGGCTAAAAGTAATCTTTGGGCCTCAAAGACACTTGTTTTAAGTGTAAACATGGGTGGTACCACGATAATATCGTCCCTAGTATATTTATATATACTAGGGATTTTTAATGCTAAAAAAGGAGATGGGTTTATGTTAAGATTATATGATTTTATGGAAGCTAGGGAAAGACTTGGAACGGTGATCAGAAGGACAGAACTTATACATAGCACTGTATTTTCAAAAGAAACTGAAAATGAGGTTTTTATAAAACCAGAAAACCTACAGAGAACAGGTTCTTTTAAGGTAAGAGGTGCCTATAATAAGATGGCAAAACTAACCAAAGAAGAAAAAGAAAAGGGAGTAATATCATCCTCAGCTGGTAACCATGCTCAAGGGGTTGCATTAGCTGCTGAAAAACTAGGCCTTAAGGCTATAATCGTAATGCCCAAACATACTCCCTTGATAAAAGTGCAAGCTACTAGAGAATATGGAGCAGAGGTTATTTTACATGGGGAAGTTTATGATGATGCTCATAAAAAAGCTTTAGAACTTCAAGAAGAGTGTGGATATACTTTTATACATCCATTTAATGATGAAGATATAATAGAGGGTCAAGGAACAATTGCCTTAGAAATTTTAGAAGAAGCTCCAGATACCGATATTATATTAGTTCCAATGGGTGGAGGAGGCCTTGCTTCTGGAGTTGCAGCTGCGGCTAAACTCAAAAATCCAGAGATAAAAGTTATAGGTGTAGAACCTGAAGGGGCAGCATGTGCTTGTAAATGTTTGGAAGAAGGAAAAGTTGTAGAACTAGAAGAAGCAATTACTATAGCAGATGGGGCAGCTGTAAAAAAACTGGGTGAAATAAACTTTAAATATATATGTGAATATATAGATGAAATAATAACAGTTTCTGATTATGAACTTATGGAGTCATTTTTACTTTTAGTAGAGAAACATAAGATCATAGCTGAAAATGCTGGTATATTGGCTGTGGCAGGACTTAAAAAATTGGATGTAAAAGGTAAGAAAATAGTTGCTATAGTGAGTGGTGGCAATATAGATGTTTTAACTATTTCTTCAATGATAAATAAAGGACTCATACAGAGAGGAAGAATATTTAGTTTTTCAATAAGTCTTCCAGATAAGCCGGGACAACTTGTAAATGTTTCCAGGATACTTTCTGATTTAAATGCCAATGTAATAAAACTTGATCACAATCAGTTTAAAAACCTTGATAGATTCCACGATGTAGAACTTCAAGTAACTGCAGAGACCAATGGAGAAGAACATATAGCTAGGATCGTAGAAGCCTTAAATGATGAAGGCTATGAAGTCAATAGACTCAATGTGAGTCACTGATTTTAGACAAAGAAAAAGAGCACTTGTAATTAAATTACAAGTGCTCTTTTTTCAATGAACTAGATTTATTTTTTAAGTTGTACTAAGTTTAAAAACACATCTTTATTTTGCTTTATTTTAGTTTCATTTCCAAATACGCACAGATAATCTTGTTTCATTATCTCTTCTAGCAAAATATGATAATCTTTTATATCTTTTTCAGTAGTGGATAGAACCTCATCCATTTGTTTTTTTACTTGGTCATAGTCTAAATGTGTTATAAATCTACTAAGTCCGATCTGCCCTTTTTGAGCAGCTGTAAGTGGTGGATCTAGTTTGTTCATGGTTCCTATTATATAGTTTGTGAGATCTTCTTTGCTTATATCTAGATTTTTAAGATAGTTACTTAATTCATCATAGATTTGAAGTGTTTCTAAAAGATTAGGGTCTCTATATGAAAATGTAGAGACATCTCCTTGGAGATTAAAGCTTATACCAGCACCGTAAGCACCACCTTGTGCACGAATTCTATTATGAAGATAGTCTCTGCTCAAGATAGTAGATAAAACTGACATGCTTCCCTTGTATTCATAACCTAATTTTTCTAGATTATATCCTTTAGAGACATATTGAACATTGGATGAAGATAAGATACCTTCGTTTAATTTTTCTAATTGTAGATCTAAATCTATCTTTTCATATTTTTCTTGGCTCAAAACATTTGTTACAATTTTCAAGTTTTTTCTTATAAGTTCTAAATCTTCCTTTTCTCCTGTAAGATTTATTATTAAATCGTTTTTATTGAACATTAAATTATAAACTTTTTTTAAGTTTTCCAATATATGGTCAGACTTCTCGTCAAAGTTTTTAGATAGATCTTCGATAAACCATAAGAAGTCTAGTCCTGATAATATTTCCATATATTTTCCTGATTTAGAGAAGTATGAGATAACTCTACTTGAAGCTACTGCATGACCAGAATTATAGATACTCATTTCTATTCTTGATTTTATTTGATTTATTATTTCTTTTATTCTCTTTTTATTTTCTAACTTTGTATTTGTTATAAGTTCAAGAATGAGTTTGAACATTTGATCGGTCTTTTGTCTTATAACCTTACCACTTACTATAAGTTTAGGATAAAAATCATCACTCTTTTTATCAGATAGTACAGATGCGTTTAAATCTATACCACCTGTATTTATATAGATTTCATTTGATAGATCTGCATAGCTATAATTTTCAGTATCTACATCTCCTATTATCTGAGTCAATAGATTTATATAAGGTATTAGTTCTTTATCTATATGAGCTAAATCAAATACTAAATCTAGATATATGATTCCGCTTGTAAATAGGTCATGGTGAAGTATAGTTACATCTTCCTTGTAGACATCTTGATCTATGTGTAAGGGTTTATTGTTTACATCTTCTATAGAAAGTTTAGGTATAGTATCTTTATCTTCTATAGTATCTTCAGATTGTTGAAAAATTTCTAGGGCCTTATTTTTTTCTATCAATATATTTAATTCATCCCTGCTTAAAGAAGCTTTGTAGGCTGCGAGTTGCTCTTCCATTATCTTATCTTTTTCTTCAGCAAGTCCTTTTTGAGGCTTTAAAACTACTAACGACTGATGATTGTTTTCTATAAAATTTTTTTGGAGAAAGTCTTCATAGTAATCGGTTTTCAAGGCATCTCTAAAGAATTTTAAAGTATTTTCATATTCTAAATTGGTAAGTGGATTACCATCATATAGCCAGCTATCAAATATATTAAAACCATATACTATTCCTACAGTAGCATATCCATCGGCTTCTCTTAGGCTATACTCTAATTTGTTTATAGTAGCTTCTATCAATCTTTTGTCTATTCCTTCTTGGATTAGTTTCTTCAATGTATCAAAGACAATTTTTTTAAACTCATATTTTTGATTTTCTTTTGCATTTTTAGAGATTATACTAAATACTGGTTGAATTCCTCCAGTTGAAGCACCTAATATATCTTCACCTATTTGAGCATCGAGAAGAGCTTCTTTTATGGGTGATGCACTAGAATTTATAAGCACATCATTTATTATATCGTTCATCAATTCATCTTTTGCATTGGTAGCTTTGCCCAGCACAAAATTTAAAGAAAGATAATCTCTGTTTTCATCATTTTCTTCTTCAGATATAGGATAGTATTCTACTAAATCATTTTTAACAGGTTCTTGAAGTTTTATTTCAGTATCTATATCTCTTTTATCAAATTCACTTAAATATTCTCTATCTAGATATTCTAGATGTTCTAGAACATCTCCATCGCCATATAGATAGATATAGCTGTTTGAAGGATGATAGTATTTACTATGAAACTTTAAAAAGTTTTCATATGTCAGTTCTGGAATAACATATGGATCTCCTCCTGAAGAATATTTATAAATCGTATCAGGAAAT
>CAZRHX010000018.1:0-15585 GCA_964599855.1 uncultured Tissierella sp.
GGACCAACACTACCAGCATTCCTATCACCAAATGTAGCTAATGTATTAGTAGAAACATTCGGTATAGCACCAATAGGATCAGTAGAAGATGATATAAAACTTTTCTTAGGAGCATAGTATAAGTAAATAGACCCCTAAATCAGAATCTGATTTAGGGGTCTATTTTATTTTTATCTAAGATTATGATAATATGGTAAAGAGATATTTTTACAAAAAATAATAAAGGAGGTATTTATGAATTTACAAGTAAAAGATTTATACAAAAGCTTCGGCAAGACTGAAGTCCTTCATGGAATAAATCTCCATGTAGAAAGTGGTAGACCTTTAGGACTTCTCGGTAGGAATGGAGCTGGTAAGACTACTATTATCAGAATAATAATGGACCTATTTTCCGGCAATAGTGGAGAAATACTTTTAAATGGGGAAGAGTTTATTCCAAGGAATCATAAAATAGGATATCTTCCAGAGGAGAGAGGCCTTTATCCTAAGAAGAAAACATTAGAACAACTCATATATCTTGGTGAACTCAGAGGATTTAATAAAAAAGAGGTAAAAGAAGATGTATTATACTGGTTTAAGAGACTTGGGATAGAAGAATATAAAGACAAAAAACTAGAGACCCTATCCAAAGGAAATCAACAAAAAGTACAACTCGCATCTGTATTTTTAGGGAATCCTGAAATCATAATACTAGATGAACCCTTCAGTGGATTAGACCCTGTGAATTCACAGATCTTAAAGGATATAATATTTGAAATAATAGATGAAAATAGAATACTCATATTTTCAAGTCATCAGATGAACTATGTAGAGGAATTTTGCCAAGAAATAGCCCTTATAGATAAGGGCAAAATAGTTCTAAGTGGAGATTTAAATGAGATAAAAGAAGAATATGGTAGGGACAGACTTACTCTCAGCATAAGTAATCTAGAAGCAAAAGATTTAAAAGATATTTTCATGGAAAAAATTTCAGATATAGGATCTATAGTTGAAACTAGAAAAGATTATATCATCATAGAGCTCTTAGCTGGTAGAACTAAAAAAGACCTGCTAGAGAGAGTGTTAGAACTGGATCTAGATATAGATAGCTTCTCAAACTATAAACCTGGGCTGAGCGATATCTTTGTAGAAAGAGTAGGTGACAAATAATGAGAGAGTTTTTTATAGTATTAAAATTTGAATTTCTTAACTTTGTCAAAAACAAAGCATTTATCATAACAACAGCTATACTTCTGGCCATGATAGTTATAGGTCTTTCATTTCCCACTATCAAAGATACCTTTTTTAGTGATGGAAGCGAGAGTGGAGACTCTACAGAAGAAAATCTAGGTAGATTTGCCTATATAGATGAGTCTGACGGTAAAGTAGACATAGAGCTTTTAAAACAAAGCTTTCCAAGCGGAAAACTAAAAGAATTTACATCAAGAAAAAAGGTAGAGAAGGAAGTAGAAGAAGGAAATATAGAAGCCGGCTTCATAATAGAGGACTCTTTAAAATATAAAAATATAATTAAGAACAATGAGATGATAAATTTTACTGAAGGTATCTTTGAAGAAGCCTTGATTCAAACTTACAGGATAAAAGAGCTCCAAGCAAGAGGTATAGAATACAGTCAGGTAGGAGATTTAATAGATCCTAAAGTGGATGTTGATACAGTAATTCTTGGCAAAGACAGTGCCAACAACTTCCTCTATACCTATATATTGGTCTTTGGGCTCTATTTTATAATACTTATGTATGGTCAACTCATAGCCTCAGGTGTAGCAAGTGAAAAGAGCAACAGAGCCATGGAGGTATTAGTCACTAGCACAGACTCTAAAAACCTTATATTTGGTAAAGTTATAGCTGGGGCACTAGCTGGATTTGCCCAATTCTTTGTAATCATAGCTGTTGGTATAATAACTTACCAGTTAAATAGTCAGGCTTGGGATAATAGTCTAGACTTTATATTTAAAATACCGGCAGATGTACTATTAAACTTCGCCCTATTTGGCATACTTGGATATCTATTTTATGCATTTATATATGGAGCACTGGGAGCACTTGTATCTCGTACTGAAGATATAAGCGCAAGTGCAACACCTATTACCATTATATTTGTAGGAGTGTTTTTTATAGCTATAACTGGCATGCAAAATACAGAAGGACTGCTCTTAAAAATAGCTTCATTTGTACCCTTTAGCTCATTTATGGCCATGTTTGTAAGAGTATCCATGGGAAGCGTAAAACTATGGGAAGTAATACTTTCTCTAGGAATACTAGCTGTCTCTACAATTCTTATAGGTATCTTAGCATCTAAGATATACAGAATGGGAACACTAAGATATGGTAATCCTGTAAAAATAAAGGATGTTTTAAAAAGATTAAGAGAAGATAAAAAAACAAATAAAGAAGGGTAAATAAAAAATCTACTGCAGATTAGCTGCAGTAGATTTTTTAGATTAGCTATTTAATTTTTCTCGAATAGCATCTTCAACTTCTTCCTTTTCAGGATATCTATTTGTCTCTTTTTTAGAAAAAATTATTTGGTCATTTAAACTTATTTCATATACTCCACCATGAGAAGGTATAAGAGTAAGTTCTGAAATTTTTTCTTCATGCTCTTTTAAAAGTGTCCTACTTAGAGCAACTGCTCTAGCTAAGTATGCTCAAGAAGTGCAATACTCAATCTTCAATACATTTTTCATTATATATTCCTCCTAAGAATTACAAATGTTTGCTATATAATGCTTATACCCATATTATATAATATATATAGATAATTAGATATAATAAATATTGGGTATATAAACTTAAACATTCTAAATAAGATTTAAGCAAAAGGGGATGAAGAGAATGAATTATGAAAAACAAATAAATATATTGAAAGATTATATGGAAAAGGGAGAAAAGAAAAGATCAGACTTTAAGCTGGGAGTAGAGTTTGAACACTTTGTAATAGATAAAGATACACTAAAAACTATTTCTTATTATGGCAAAGATGGAGTTGCTGAAACTTTAAAGGATTTAGAGAAAATAGGATATGAAGGTGTATATGAAGATGGACATCTATTGGGTCTTGATAAAGATAAAAAACATATAACTACAGAACCAGGAAGTCAGCTAGAACTAAGTATAGATTCAAGCCTAAGCATAGGGGAATTAGATAGAGAATATCTAGATTTTCTAGATGATCTTATTCCTGTATTAGATAAAAAAAACCAAGCATTGATAGCTACTGGTTATCATCCGGAAACTAAAATAGATGAAATAAAATTACTTCCTAAAAAGAGATATGATTTTATGTATAATTATTTTAAAACAAAGGGAAGCCATGCACACAATATGATGAAAGGTACAGCAGCTCTACAGATAGCTATAGATTATGGTTCTCAAGAAGATTATATTAAAAAATTCAAGATATTAAATGCATTGACTCCAGTTTTATATGCTATATTTGAAAACGCATATTATTTTGAAGGAGAAAAGGCATCTTTCCATAATATGAGGTCCTTTATTTGGGAAAACTGCGATAAGGACAGATCTGGACTTGTACCGAGTTCATTGGATAAAGACTTTGACTATGAAAAATATGGAGAATATATATTGGATAAGTCTCCAATTTTTGTCTATGAAGATGGAGAAGAAGTATCGGCCAAAAGCAAGACTGTAAAAGAACTTTTAAATCCAGATGATTTTACTAAAGAAGAAGTAGAACATTATCTTACAATGTTTTTTCCAGATGTCAGAACAAAAAGATATATAGAAATAAGAATGATGGATTCTGTGCCATATCCACTTAGTTTTTCTGCTCTAGCCTTATTTAAGGGACTTCTATATAATGAAGAGAATCTAGAAAGACTTTCAGATTTTATAAAAGATATCACAGTAAAAGATGTAGAAGTGGCAAAAGAAACCATGATGGAAAAAGGTTTAAATACAGAGTTTAATGGAATGACACTTCTTGAAATAGGAAAGTTTTTAGTAGAACTTGCTGAAAAAGGTTTAGAGTCGGAGGAGAAAGATTATTTAAAGCCTTTGGAAGAGATGCTAGATAGTGGAAAGAGTCCTTATGATATAACAGAGAGTTTAGCTAATAAGGGTAAGAAAGAATCCTTAGAATGGTGTATACTAAATAATTAATTGGAGGCGTAGAATTGAATAGTGATAGAATAAATAGAGAATATATAGAGATGATAAAAAAAGATGAAAAGAGATATCTAGAGGATTATAAAGAGGTAATGGCAAAGGTAGAAAATTCTAATGCGAAATATAAGGGAAGAGTAATGCCAACACTCTACCATCCTATGTTTGTAACAGAAGGAGATGTAAAAGCGCTTGAAAATATAGGTAAATCTATGATGAATATATCAAACAAACTTACAGATAGATTTATAAAAGATAAAGAGTTTAGAAAAAAGTTTGGATTCCCAAAGTTTATAGAAGAACTCATAGAAATAGACAATGGTTATGGTGTAAATATTCCTATAGCTCGTTTTGACCTTTTTTATGAAGATAAAGACAACTTTATGTTTTGCGAATTAAATACAGATGGTTCATCTGCCATGAATGAAGACTATATATTTTCTAACATAATGTTAGAGTCTTTAGCTTTAGAAGATTTTTCTAAAGATAAGAAAGTGTCTGCATTTGAATTGTTTAGATCTTGGGTGCGTGAGAGTATAAAAATCTATAAAAAGATAGATGATCCAAAAGAAAAGCCAAATGTAGCTATAGTAGACTTTAAAGAGAGCGCTACTGATATGGAGTTTTTAGAATTTCAAAAGGCATATAGAGATGAAGGATACTCTTGTATAATAGCAGATCCAAGAGATTTAACCTATAGAGATGGTGGGCTCTACCATGAAGACTATAGGATAGACCTTGTATATAGAAGAATGGTCAGCTATGAAATAATAGACAATAGAGATGAAATAACAGACTTTTTAACCGCCTATAGAGAAAGAGCCTTTGTATGTATAGGTTCATTAAAATCTCAAGTAATACACAATAAGATATTTTTTAAGATTCTTCATGATGAAGATACTTTAGAATATCTGACAGAAGAAGAAAGAGATTTTGTTAAAAAACGTATACCATATACAGGTATATTTGCTGGAAGTGATGAAGTCTTTAAAAAAGTTCTAGATGGAAAAGATAAATATATAATGAAGCCAATGGATTTAAATGCTTCACAAGGAGTTTATGTAGGACGTGACTTTTCAGATGAAGAATGGGAAAAAAGGCTGGGAGAATCATTTGACAAAGACTATATATATCAAGAATACTTTGATCCATTTGAAAGAGATTTTTTGCTTAAAACAGATAATGGTTTTGAAGCTGATAGTTTTAAAACAACTATAGGACTTTACATGTACAATGAAAAATTAAAGGGACTATATAGCAGAATAGGTCAAGAGACTATAATTTCAGGAGTGGTTAGATACTTTACAGTTCCCAATATACTTGTGGAAGAGGAATAAAATTTCTTTTCCTTATCTATACTATTTTTATGTTAAATTTGGTATAGTAGGAGAAGAGGTGAATTTAAATGAAAGTTTTAATTGTTGGAGTTGGAAAACTTGGCTATAAACTAGCACAGCTTATGATCGACGAAGGCATAAATGTTACACTTATCGACAATAATAGTAAAAGGTTAGAGAGTATAAACGAACATATAGATGTATTGACTGTGGAAGCAAATGGGATAGATATAAATGTCTTAAAAGAATTAGATATAAACACTTACGATCTTTTAGTAGCATCGACGGATAGTGATGAAACCAATACATTGATTTGTCTACTGGCTAAAAAACTAGGTTGCACAAAGACTATTGCCAGAATTAGAAACCCTGAGTATATGATGCAACTTGACTTTATAAAAAAAGAGATGGGAATAAATCATATAGTAAACCCAGATCTTGATATTGCGAGAAGTATAGAAAAATATCTTCTAAAAAACTATCTCTTTCACTCAGATGAGTTTGCAAGTGGTAAGGTACAGATGTTAGATTTTTATATAGGTCACCATGAAGACTTTGTAGGTAAAAAACTTAAAGAATTAAAAGGATTTGAAACTCTTCTCATAACTGCTATATTAAGAGATGGTGAAATTATAATTCCCTATGGAGAAACTATTCTTACAGAAAATGATACCATATATATAATGGGAGAAAGCAATGACATGAACTACTTTAATCAAAAATTTGACTTTAAAAAGACAAATAAAGAAGTAAAAAAAGTAATGATATTGGGTGGAAGTAACAGTTCATATTATCTAGCTAAAAATCTAGCTAAGTCCAACATACAGGTGACAATAATAGAGAAAGATAGATTAAAGGCAGAGTCGCTATCTAAAGTTTTAGAGCATGCTCTTATAATTCATGGAGATGGAACAGATATAAACTTACTTGAAGAAGAGATGTTAAGCCAGATGGATGCCTTTGTGGGCGTGACTGGAATGGATGAACAGAATTTGCTTATGGCTCTTATGTGTAAACAAGCAGGTGTCAATAAATCCATAGCAAAGGTAAGCAAGCAAAACTATACAAAGATCATAGACAGACTTGAAATAGATGCAGCTTTAAATCCTATAGATATAACAGCCAGCAATATTCTTAAGTTTGTAAGGGGTGGCAGGGTAGTTTCAGTCTCACTTCTTCTTGGGGGCGAAGCAGAAGTTACAGAAATAATAATACCTAAAGATAGTCCATTTATAAGAAATAATCTTTCAGATTTAAAATTGCCAAATGGTGTAATAATAGGTGCTATGGTAAGACGTGGAAAAGTTATAATCCCAAAGGGGGATACCATATTAGAACCTGGTGATAGAATAGTCATATTTTCTCTTAAAGAAGATGTAGAAACACTTAAGAGGTTTTTCAATCCTAAAAAGGGAGGTTTGATCGGTGAATTATGGAATCGTGCTAAAGGTAATAGGAGTACTACTGATAATTGAATCTGGTCTAATGATCCCCTCTCTCCTCATATCATTTTTCGAGAGAGGGATAGATTTTTATCCCTTTTTAATAACTATAGGAATAACTCTGCTACTTGGAATAATTTTATCCGTTAATAAGAAAAAAAAGGTCAAAAGCCATTTAATAAGTGCTAAAGATGGACTGGCAATAGTTGCCCTTGGTTGGTTAAGTATTTCAATTCTTGGATCTATTCCTCTTTTTCTAGCAAAATCAACCCCCACATATATCGATGCATTTTTTGAAATAGTATCAGGTTTTACAACAACAGGATCCTCTGTCATAAAAAATGTAGAGATACTTCCCAAGGGAATCTTATTTTGGAGATCATTTACTCACTGGATAGGTGGTATGGGTATATTGGTCTTTACCATTGCCCTTCTACCAGCTCTGGGAATAGGAGGATTTCAAATATATAAGGCAGAAAGTCCAGGACCCATAGCTGGCAAAATGGCGCCCAAAATAAAAGATACTGCAAAAATCCTCTATCTAACTTACTTTACTATAACTATTTTACAAGTAATACTACTTTTATTTGGAAAGATGACTATTTTTGAGGCTTTTGTACATACTTTTGGTACTGTTGGAACAGGAGGTTTTGGAATAAAAGCAGAAAGTGTTGGAGCTTATAAAAGTAGCTATATACAAATGGTCATAGCTGTCTTTATGATTATTTCAGGAGTGAGTTTTTCTCTATACTATTCTATATATAGGGGCAAGATGAGGGATATATTTAAAAATGAAGAGCTAAAATTATATTTAGGAATAGTAACATCGGCTACTATATTTATAGCCATAAATCTATACATGACAAACTACGGCAAGATTTTAACTTCTCTTAGAGATTCCTTTTTTCAGGTGGCATCCATCATAACGACTACAGGATATTCTACAGCAGACTTTGACTTGTGGCCAAGTTTTAGCAAAAGTATACTTGTAATCTTAATGCTTGTAGGCGGAAGTGCAGGCTCAACAGCAGGCGGTATAAAGGTGATAAGAATACTTGTCATGTTTAAACTCATAAAAAGAGAAATCTTAAAAATATTTCATCCAAGAGCTATTATACCTATAAAAAATGACGGAAATATAATTTCAAACGAAGTAGTAGCAGGTATATATAGTTTCATTGCCCTATATTTTGTAGTATTTGCAATGGGCACACTTTTAGTAACTCTTGAAGGAGTGGATCTTGTAACTGCTTCATCTTCTGTTATAGCAACCTTAAGTAACATAGGTCCCGGTCTTTCTTTAGTAGGACCAACTAGAAACTTTGGACTATATAGTGATGCAACTAAGTTGCTACTATCCTTACTTATGTTGCTCGGAAGATTAGAGTTGTTTACTATAATAGCCTTACTTGCTCCAAAGAATTGGAGACGTGAAATTTAAAAAGATTTAAGAGGTGTAAAAATTGAAAAAAATAATAGGAAACGATTGGGATAATTTATTAGAAGAAGAGTTTCAAAAAGATTACTATAAAAAGATGAGAAGTTTTCTAATAGAAGAGTATAGAGGAAAAACTATATTTCCTGATATGAATGATATATTTGCAGCTTTAAAAATGACTCCATATGAAGATGTAAAGGTTGTAATATTGGGTCAAGATCCCTATCACGGTAAGGGACAATCTCATGGTCTTGCTTTTTCTGTAAAAAAGGGAGTTAGAATTCCTCCAAGCCTGAGAAATATGTATAAAGAATTAAAGACAGACTTAGGTCTTCCTATCCCAAACAATGGCTATTTAGAAAAATGGGCAAAACAAGGAGTCCTACTCTTAAACACTTCACTCACCGTAAGAGAAGGAGAACCTAACTCTCATAGGAAAATAGGTTGGGAGATTTTTACAGATAGGATTATAGAACTTTTAAACAAGAGAGAGACACCCATTATATTTATTCTCTGGGGAAATAATGCCAAATCAAAAGAAAAATATATAACAAATAAAAAACATTATATAATAAAATCCTTTCATCCAAGCCCACTTTCAGCTTCAAGAGGATTTTTTGGAAGCAAGCCATTCTCACAGACAAATGAGTTTTTAGAAAGTATTAATGAAAAGAAAATTGACTGGAAAATTGAAAATATAAAAACCTCCTAAAAATAGGAGGTTTTTATATTTAATAAATTATCTTTTTAGCCGATATATATAATTGTAAATTATTTTCTATAAATTTCTATATAAATAATTACTATAAAGACCTTAAATACTAATAAATATTAATTAGAAATTCTAAAATGCTATAAAAAAATTAAAATGTAAAGGAGAATAGACCATGAAGCAATATATTATATTTAAGACAAATTCTCAGAGTTTCGGTATAGAAATAGATCGAATTGATAAAATAATAGAATTTGAAGAAGGAAAGAAAATACCAGAATCACTTTCATATATGCTTGGGATCATAGAATATAATGGAAAAGTATTGCCAGTTATAGATTTAAGTAAAAGACTATATGGTACAGGTATAGTTAAAAACGCAGAGACAAAGATAATAGTAACAAACTGGAAAGATAAATTAATAGGTTTGGCGGTAGAAGACATATTTGGCATAAAATCTTATGAAGAAGAATATGAAGAGCCAAATAAGGAAATGGATATATCAAAAGAATATATAGAAGGTTTTATAAAACTTGCTGAAGATATTTTAATAGTATTGGATATAGACATGCTATTTGTAAGAGAAGATGAAAAATTATTAATGGGAGAGGCACTATCAAATAATATTTAGAATTGGTGGTAAAGAAATGTCAAAAGAAATAAGAATAGGTATAGCAGATTATAAAGTATCTAATTCTCCAGATAAGCTCATCACTCTTGGCTTGGGTTCTTGTGTAGGTATAGCTATTTACGATACTAAAACTAAAAGAGGTGGTTTAAGCCACATAATGCTTCCGGATAGCAAGTCATTTATAAGCAATATAAAAGTAGAAAAATTTGCAGATCTTGCTATTCCAACTATGATAAAAGAAATAAATGGTGGAGGATTTAATAGAAACCTTATAGCAAAGATAGCTGGAGGAGCTAGTATGTTTAGTTTTTCAAGTAATTCAAATAATATTGGGCAAAGAAATGTTGAGGCAGTAGAGGCGATCTTAAAAGAATATAGAATACCTATACTTTCTAAAGATACAGGAGGATCTATAGGTAGAACTATGGTAGTAGATTTAAATAATTTTGATATAAGCATAAAAAATGGAAGCAAAGAAATAATGACACTATAATGGGGGTGTATAGATGACTGTAAAATTAATGATAGTAGATGACTCTGCATTTATGCGTAAAATAATAGCAGATTCAGTAGAGGATATAAAAGGTATAGAAGTAGTAGGAATTGCAAGAAATGGAATGGACGCTTTGGAAAAAATAGATGCAATTAAGCCAGATGTTATAACTCTAGATATAGAGATGCCGAAACTCAATGGTATAGAAACACTTAAAGAAATAAAAAAGAATTATAATATCCCTGTCATAATGCTGAGCTCTATTAGAAAGACTGAAGTGACATTTGAAGCTTTAGAACTAGGAGCAATAGATTTTATAGAAAAACCTGAAAATTTAAATCAAAATCTAGATGAATTTAAAGAAGAGTTAGAATTAAAGATAAATTCACTGATTTTTCCTAAAAACAATATTAAAAAAAGAGAAGTAAAAGTACTTGTAAACAAAGATTTAAAAAATATAAATGCAATAGTTATAGGATGTTCTACTGGTGGACCCAAGGCTTTAGTATCTTTAATAGAGAAACTCCCTAAAAAAATAGATATACCTATCTTTATAGTACAACATATGCCTAAAGGCTTCACCTTATCATTTGCAGAAAGGTTGGATAAACTTACGACTGCAAAAGTAGTAGAAGCAAAAAACAATATGAGAATAGAAAAAGGAAATATATATCTAGCACCTGGAGACTTTCATATGAGATTAGAAGGAACTTTTATAAAGCTCTCACAAGATGAGAAAATCCATGGAGTAAGACCAGCAGTTGACTATCTATTTCAGTCAGCATCAGAAATCTATAGAGACAAACTAGTAGGCATAATATTGACAGGCATGGGAAGGGATGGAAGTGAAGGTATGAGAGCTGTAAAGGGCTTTGGGGCTCTTACAATAGCTCAAGACCAGGCAACTAGCGTAGTCTTTGGCATGCCAGGAAGTGCCATAGCAAAAGGTGTAGTAGATGAAGTTTTGAGCTTGGATGAGATATCTAAAACTTTAAATAATATATTAAGGGTGAAATAATGGAACTAAATTTTAATTATTTTTATGATTGGGCTAGAAGGACACTTGGTTTAGAATTAATTGCCTACAAAGAAAAGCAACTTCAAAGAAGAATAACTACAGTTATGACGAGTTCAGGAGCTGAAACACTAGAAGAATATTCAAAGCTAATAGAAAAAGATGGAAAAATAAAGCAGAAATTTCTAGACTATATAACTATAAATGTAACAGATTTTTTTAGAAATAAAGATATATTTGAGGGATTTGAAAAGATAGTAAAAGAAGAATTGAACCCCAAATTTGGTGCTCTAAAGATATGGAGTGCAGCTTGTTCTATAGGTAGTGAACCCTATTCATTGGGGATAATAATGGATAAAAACAATCTTAAAATAAAAGATAAAATTCTAGCAACCGATATAGACGAAGAAATATTAAACAGAGCTAGAAAAGGTAAATATAAAGAAAATGAAATAAAAAACTTGGAAAAAACAGAATTAAAGAAATACTTTCTATTAGAAGAAAAAGAATATGCTATAGATAACAAAATAAAAAATATGGTAAATTTTAAAAAACACGATCTTATTCTTGGAAGATATGAAACAGGTTTTCATATAATAATATGTAGAAATGTGACCATATACTTTAAGAATGATGTAAAGGATGAAATATATAGAAAGTTTAACGACTCTCTAGTAAAGGGAGGGATACTCTTTACAGGCGCAACTGAGAGTATATATAATCCTGAAAAACTAGGATTTAAAAAACTATCTACTTTTATATATGAAAAAGTATAGATAAAAGGAGCGAATAAAAATGGATGATACTACAAGATATCGAGAACTCTTTTTTGAAGAGACTGACGAATATTTACAAACTCTAAACGATTGTATATTAGAACTTGAAGAAAACCCAGAAGAGAAAGAACTATTAGATGAAATATTTAGAGCAGCTCACACACTTAAAGGGATGGCTGCAACCATGGGATATAAAACTATGACTGAACTCACGCATAGTATGGAGAATGTATTTGAACTATTTAAGAATGGAGACTTAAAGATAAGAGCAGATGTTATAACTATAATATTTTCATGCCTTGATAAACTATCTGAAATAGTAGAAGATTTAAGGGCGGAAGTTGAAAAAGAATATGACATTAGAGATTTGTTGGAGAGTCTAGATGCATTAACTTTTGGAGAAAAAGATGTAAAGGTAAAAGCTGGAGAAGCTTTCAGTACTATTGAACTAGATAGCTTAGATGAGACACTGACTATGCTGATAAATAAAGGAAAAGAAAGAGGCTATGAGGCATATAATATAGCTATAAAACTAGATGAAAAATGCACTCTAAAGGGTGCCAGATCTTATTTAATAATAAATAGACTAGAACAAAATGGAGATATAATACATGTAGATCCTGAAACGGAAAAATTAGAAGATGGAGATTTTGACAGAGTATTTAGAATAATATTCTTAAGTCAATTAGACTTAGACGAGGTGAAAGAAAATGTAGACGACAATGTAGAAGTAGAAGATACAATAGTAGAAAGAATAGATTTATCAAAAGTTGAAGGAAAAAAAGCTGAAGAAGAAATATTTAAAGAAGAAATATCTGAAGAAATAATAGAAAAAGTAAAACCAGTAGAAAAAATAAAAGAAACTACTTCTTCAAAAGTCAGCAATCATCAGATGAATCAATCTATAAGGGTAGAGTTAAGTAGATTAGATAGATTTATGAATCTGGTATCAGAACTTGTAATCTATAGAACAAGACTAGAAGATTTAAGTACAAAATACAAAGCTACAGAAATCTATGAACCTTTAGAAAACGTAGAAAGAATAACATCTGAACTGCAAGACCTTGTTTTAAAAATAAGAATGCAACCTGTAAAAGTAGTCTTAAACAGATTCCCAAGAATGATAAGAGATCTTTCCCAAGAACTAGATAAAGATTTGGAACTCTTAATAGAGGGAGAAGAAACAGAACTAGATAGAACTGTTGTAAGTGAACTTGCAGAGCCCTTAGTTCACCTTATAAGAAATGCAGCAGATCACGGCATAGAATCACGTGAAAAACGTAGGGAACTAAACAAAGCAGAAAAAGGACTTATAAATCTTACAGCTTATCAAGAGGGTAACCGAGTAATTTTGATAGTAAGAGATGATGGAAGAGGTATAGACCCAGAAATAATAGAAAAAAGTGCTATCAGAAAAGGTGTAGAGACAAAAGGATTAAGTGAAAGAGATATGATAAATTTAATATTTCATCCAGGTTTTTCTACAGTAGAACATGTTACAAATGTATCAGGTAGAGGCGTTGGAATGGATGTAGTAAGACAAAAAATAATAAGTCTTGGAGGAACTATAGATGTAGAAAGTAAAATAAATGAAGGATCTACTTTTACTATAAAACTTCCACTTACACTATCTATTATACAGGCTTTAATGGTAAATATTGGACAAGAAACCTTTGCTCTTCCTCTTAGTATAATAGAAAAAATAGTAAAATTAGAAAAAGATGAAATAATCCTTTCGCACGATAAAGAAATATATGTATATAGAGAGAAAATGGTACCTGTTATAAGAATAAATGAAAAATTGGGGATAGAATCCACGAAAGAAAACAACCATCTAATCCTTATAACACTTGGACACAAATACTACGCCTTGCTAGTAGACGAGCTTATGGGACAGCAAGAAATTGCCATTAAAAAACTTAGTGGTACACTTGGAAATATGAAAGAATATCTAGGAGCTACAATACTAGGAAATGGAGATATAACACTTATATTAGATATAGGGAACTTATGTAAAGAAGAAGGAGAATAGAATTTATGGCAGAAAATACTTACACACCATTGCAAATAGATTGTCTAAAAGAAGTTGTAAATATAGGTGGAGGAAATGCAGCTACAAGTCTTTCTAAAATGTTAGCTAAACCTATAGATATGACAGTTCCTATTATAAAAGTGTTGAGTTATGAAGAAGTATACAAGAGTATTATGGCTGAAGATGAAGTAGTAAACGCCATTATAATGAATATGATGGGAGACGGCGAAGGGATATTTGTATTTGTAGCTTCTATAGATGCGACAGATAGTGTCGCCAAGATGATGATGAAAAGCGAAGATGAAATTCCAGAGGAAATAAAGAATTCTGCATTGTTAGAACTTGTAAATATAACAGTATCATCCTTTCTAAATGCTGTGAGTAAGATGATGGATGTAAATTTAATCACAACGATACCATTACAAGTAACAGATATGTTTGGTTCAATACTGAGTAGTGTATATATGGAAACAGAATATTATGATGAAAATATAATGATTATTAAAAATGAATTTTCATATAATGGAAATAAAATTGAAACCTCGCTATACTTTGTACCGAGGGCAAGAGTGTTAGAAAACTTATTCAAAATATTAGGAGTCTAGGAGGAAGAAGAAAATGGGAAAAAAAGTTTTAATAGTAGATGATGCGGTTTTTATGAGAATGAAACTGAGGGATATATTAGAAAAAAATGGTTACGAAGTAGTAGCAGAAGCTCAAAATGGAATTGAAGCTATAGAAAAATTCAAACAAGAAAAACCAGATCTTGTAACTATGGATATAACAATGCCAGAGATGGATGGAGTTGTAGCTTTAAAAACTATAAAGGGAATAGATGCAAATGCTAAAATAATAATGTGCAGCGCTATGGGACAACAGTCAATGGTAATGGAAGCTATACAATCCGGAGCACTTGACTTTATAGTAAAACCATTTGATACAGATAGGGTGCTTCAATCATTAGAAAAAGTAATGAGATAAGGTGGTGCAAATATGCAAATAATTATATTTACTTTAAACGATAAATACTATGCTATAGATACAGAAGAAATTGAAGAAATAACTAATACAACATCACTTACGAAAGTTTCAAATGCAGAAGAGTGGATAGAAGGTCTTATAAATTTAAGAGGAAATGTTATAACATTAGTAAATATGAGTAAATTATTATTACAAAATGAAGATTCATGTTATAATAATATTATAATAGTAAATACAAATGATGAAAAAATTGGTATATTAGTAAAAGAAGTTATAGAAGTAGTAGATATTGAAGAAGATGAAATGGAAATTTTCAATAGAGAAGATAGAGGAATAATAGGAATATACCGAATAGACAATAGAATTATAAATATTGTAGATGTAGATTCATTATTGTATAAAAATGAGGGATAAATGTGGACCAAGTTCTATCGCAAAAAGAAATAGACAATCTTTTAAACGCACTAGATACTGGAGAGATAGATCCAGATAATCTAAAAAAAGAAGAAGAAGATATAAAAGTTAGAGCCTATGACTTTAGGAGGCCTATCAAGTTATCAAAAGAGTATACAAATACTCTTTGTATGATATTTGAAAATTTCT
>CAZRHX010000019.1:0-4579 GCA_964599855.1 uncultured Tissierella sp.
TTCTATTGTTTTCATAATTATCTTTCCATCTAGATCTGTTTTAAACTTACCATCTTCACCAATCTCTGGTACCATTAGTGATACTTCCTTACCTATAAGACTAAAAGCATGTTGTTGCTGGCTCATTACATTTATATAGTTTATACCTTCAACTACATCTGACATAAGCTCTAGTGATGTAAACTGTGCAAGTTGTGATACATAGTCTGTCTTGCTTCCTCCGCCACCACCACTATCTCCCATAGGGTTTTGGTTTTGCATCTCAGCTGCCATTATCTTTAAAAAGTCATCTACTGAAAGACCACTTCTCTCTTCTAATATGCCTTTAGCCTTATCTGTGCCAGCTTTTTTATTTATTTCATTTCTATTCCATTCATAATTTTGATTTCTGCTAAGATTGGTTTTCATTTTCTCACCTCTTTCTAAAAAACTATACTAGGATATTTAAACTTTTACTTTCCCTGTTTACTTTATTTATTCTAAGCTCATCCAATGGATGTAATTTTGGATTTTCATTTAAATTCTTATTGATATTTTGCTTTTGAAAATGCTCATCTCTAGCTTGTCCATGATCTCTTTCTTCATTAAAACCTTCAAAACTATTGAAAGCATCATCCACAGATACATTTATGCTTTTTATTGGTAGATTTTGTTCTATTAGAGCTCTATTTAAAATATTTGAGCTATTTAAAAATAATTCTTTTATTTTCTCACTACCAACTATTATGTCAGCTATCAATTTACCCTCACTGAGTTTTAAAGATATATTTATACTTCCCAACTCCTCTGGGTAAAGCCTAACCTT
Organism: uncultured Tissierella sp.; assembly: GCA_964599855.1. Lineage (GTDB taxonomy): Bacteria > Bacillota > Clostridia > Tissierellales > Tissierellaceae > Tissierella_A. The sequence goes on from CAZRHX010000019.1 coordinate 806, forward strand.
CATAACACTTGAGTCACCTTCTTTAGAAACTTCCATAAATTTAACTATAGAATCTTCTATTCCCTGTAAGTTCTCTAAAGATAATTTATCATTTATTTCATTTAAATTTAAAAAAGCGTTTTGAACTCTATTTGAGATGAAATTCGAGTCTATGCTTTTAGCGATTTCTGCAGTATCTGGTTTTTGATCAAGCTTTTGAATAGGTTTTTCAATATTTTCTTTACTTTTTGTTGTCTTTGATATCAATGTAAGATTATTATTATCAACATCATCTGCTACTTTAAACACTTCTTCTGTAAGAATATCTAAAGGATCTTTTGATATCTTAACATCTTTTCCAATCACGTGTTCTTTATCAATTTTTACAATATCTTCTTGAACTTTCATAGCTATATCTTCTTTAGAAAGCAATTCTTTTTTGCCACCTTTTTCAACAGTTTCTTGACTCTTGATAGATAAAGCTTCATCAGAAACTTCTTTTATAAGACTATCTATTATGGGCCTTAGTCTTTGGACTTCTTTAGAAAACAATTCCTCTTTGCCAACTTTTTCAACAGTTTCTTGACTCTTGATAGATTCACCTTCTTTAGAAGCTTCTTCTATAATACTATCTACTATGGATCTTGGTATTTGGACTTCTTTAGAAAACAATTCCTCTTTGCCAACTTTTTCAACAGTTTCTTGACTTTTGATAGAGGTGCCTTCATTAGAAACTTCTTTTATAAGACTATCTACTATGGGTCTTGGTATTTGAACTTCTTTAGAAAGCAATTCTTCTTTATCAGTTTTTACCATAGGCTCATCTAAACTAAGCTTTACTTTAGCAGTTGATCGAGAGTTAAGTTCTAACTTAATCGACGGCTCTTCTTCAAATACAGCTGTTTTTTCAGATACAAGTATTTCTCTAGCTTTAGTCTCTGTTTTTAAGTTTAAACTCTCTAAATCGCTTGCTATAAAATTTTCACTTGTACTTATTAAACTCATATCAATATTTTCATCTTCTACTTCTTCTAGATGTCCTCTTACATTTACTGTTTTATCTTGCCAGTTATTCTTTAGAAGAGATATTAGAGGGTTTGTGTTTAAAATATCTAAAGTTGATTCTTCTTTGTTTTTCTCATTAATTTTTTCTTTTGATGTGGTGTTTTCTTTTTCTATATTGCTCTTTTTTAAAAACTTATTAAGAAACTCTAAAAAACTGTTACTATCTTTTTCATCTGCTTTATTCTTATCACCTTCTTTAACACTTGTTTTTACTGAAGCATCACATGTATTTATATTCATTTTTTCACCCCCTTTAAAAGTATAAGATCTATATTGTCATACACAACTTAAATAGATTTATATCTTAAAACGGCAAATTCATCTATTTCTTTTTGACTTACTTTGTTTAGTTCTAATATATATTTATCTAAATCTTTTTCTTTCAACTTTTCTATAATCTTTTTATCTTTTTGAGTTATTTGAAGTTTTTCTCTCTCATCTTCAAGTTCTATTTTTATTTGATCTATAATTTTATCTTGAGATTTTATTTTTGATTGTAAATCCATTTTATAAATATTCGCCATCATTAGTTCTTGTATATTTCTATCAGATACTCTATCTTGTAAATAAAAACCTAATTTTTTTTCTAAATTTTCTTTCTTGCTATATTCTTCATCTAATCTATTTTGAACTACTACAAAATCTTCAAGTGCTTCTTTTTCTTCATTAGCTCTGATTTGTAAAACACTCTGCAGTGAAAATTTATAATTCTTCAAGTTTTCATCCTTTCTAGTCTTCTATTATGTTTTTTAATATATCTACACTTTCACTAAATTTATATCTTTCTTCAGTTTCTTGTCTTAGAAAATCACTTATAGGCCCTATCAAATTTATAGACTTATCTATGATTGGGTTTGTTCCTTTTTTATAAGCACCTATATTTATAAGGTCTTCTGACTCAGAGTATATAGATAGGTTTTCCTTTAACTTTCCCGATTTGATAAAATGTTCTTTATCCACTACTTGTTTCATAATCCTGCTTACACTGTTTTGAATATCTATAGCTGGAAAGTGATTTTTAGCTGCTATTTTTCTAGATAAGACTATATGACCATCTAAGATACCTCTTACAGCATCGGCTATGGGTTCGTTCATATCATCTCCTTCTACTAAGACGGTATAAAAGGCTGTTATAGAGCCATCCTTTGACATTCCACTTCTTTCTAGAAGCTTTGGCAACATCGCAAAAACTGAAGGAGTATATCCACGAGTTGTAGGTGGCTCTCCCGTAGCTAGCCCTATTTCCCTTTGAGCCATGGCAAAACGAGTTACTGAATCCATCATAAGCATAACTTTTTTTCCTTTATCCCTAAAATATTCTGCTACAGCCGTTGCTACGAATGCACCTTTTAGTCTGACAAGTGGAGGTTGGTCCGACGTTGCTACAATCACTACTGACTTTTTATAGCCCTCTTCACCCAAATCATTTTGAATAAATTCTAAAACCTCTCTACCTCTTTCTCCTATCAATCCTATAACATTTACATCTGCATCAGAATATTTGGCTATCATAGCCAGCAATGTACTCTTTCCGACACCACTGCCTGCAAAGATGCCTATTCTCTGCCCCTCGCCACATGTTAATACTCCATCTATTGCCTTGACTCCAGTACTTAGAACATCTTCTATCCTTCTTCTCTCAAAAGGGTTTGGGGGAGTTCTTTCTACATCTATTAGTTGGCCTTGTTCAAAACTATGCTTATCTATAGGTCTTCCCAGACCATCTAGAGTGTTTCCAAGTATATCATCATTTATATTTATCTTTAAGCTTTCCTTAGTAGGTCTAACAATACATCCAGGTCCTATTCCCTGTATGTCATCTAAAGGCATAAGAAGAAGGGACTTGTCTTTAAAACCTACAACTTCAGCTAAGACTTTTTTATTGGAAAGCTTAATTATTATTTCACAAACTTCACCTACAAAACATTCTAAGCCTTCAACTTGGATTATAAGACCTATAACTTCACTTACCTTACCAAATTTTTCATAATAATTTTTATTCTCTATTTCTGATTTTATCTCATTAAAATCTATCTTTATTAAATTATCCATCTATATCACTTATTTCTTTTAACATATTTTCCAGTTGAGATTCGATTTGAAGGTCCACTATACTTTCATTGTTTTCTATTATGAATCCATTTTTATCTATAGATTTATCTTCTAAAAATATAAATCTAGTATTGGGGGCTATTTTCTCTATCTTTTCCCTATGTTTTTCAAGCAAGACTTTTCCCTCTGCATTTGAAGAAATTACTATATCTTCTTCCTTTAAATACTCAAGCAATAAAGGCTTTATAAGAAGAATAATATTTTCATCATCTATATCTATTAGATGATTTATAATATTTTCCGCCATAGCTTTTGCTAAACTATATATGTTTTTTTCGTTTTCTCTTAAATAATTGTCTCTATATTCTTTAGCTTCTTTTAAAATATCTAGAGCATTTTCTTTTATCTTTGAAGCCTCTTCTTTTACTTCTTTCATAGCTTGAGCATAACCTTCCTTATAAGCTTGGCTTCTTGCAGTTTCTCTAATCTCTATAGCCTCTTGCTTAGCTTCTATTCTAGCTATTTCTAAAATATTCTTTTTTTCTGATTGTATCTCCTCATTAACTCTTTTCTTATAATCATCTATTGAAGTTAAAATTTTAAGTTTTTTTTCATCAGTCATATCTTTTTCAATAATTTCTTCTTGCTTGTTTTCATAATCTTCTCGTTTATTATCAT
>CAZRHX010000019.1:4589-13148 GCA_964599855.1 uncultured Tissierella sp.
ATCTGTATCTATGACAAATCTATCATCACTGCTACTTATACTGGCATTTTTTATAATTCTATAGGATGACTCCATCTTGATCACCTCTTGATATAACTATTTCTCCAGCCTCTTCTAATCTTCTTATAACACCAACAATCTTTTGCTGCGCCTCTTCTACAGTTGATATACGAACAGGACCCATAAATTTGATATCCTCTTTTAACATTTCAGATGCTCTTTCACTCATGTTACTGAATATAATAGTGTGTACATCTTTTGATGCACCTTTAAGTGCAAGTGAAAGGTCTTCATTTGAAATCTCACGAAGTATCCTTTGAATAGAGCCTTTATCAAGAGTTACAATATCTTCAAATACAAAGAGGCTAGCCTTGATAGTTTCAGCAAGATCTGAATCAGTTTTCTCAAGATCTCCTATGATGTTTTTCTCTGTACTTCGGTCTACTGAGTTCAGTATATCTACAAGAGTATTGACTCCTCCTATTGTCTCCATATCATTGTCTATAAGGTTTGAAAACTTGTCTTCCATAATCTTCTCTATTCTAGCTATAGTCTCAGGAGATGCTCTGTTTATATTGCAAATCCTTTCAGATACTTCTATCTGTAACTCTCTTGGAAACTCAGATATAACAAGTGCTGCCTTATCAGCTTGCATATAGCACATTATAAGGGCTATAGTTTGAGGATGTTCACTTAAAAGTAAGTTTGTAAGTTGAGTTGGATCAGCCTTTCTGGCAATAGCAAATGGTTTTTCCCTCTGTTGGATTTGCTTTAATACATCCATAACTTCCATAGCCTTTTGAGGTCCTAAGGCTTTATTTAATAGATTTTTAGCATAATCAAATCCACCATCCAAAACATATTGTCTAGCTGAAACCATGTCTACAAAACTTTCCAAAATCTCATTTTTCTCTTGAGGTTCTACATAATCTATGTTTGCTATTTCATATGTCACTTTTTGTATTAGACTATTTGGAAGCCTCTTTAATATCTGTGAGGAAGTATCAGGACCTAATGCTATCAGAAGTATAGCTGCCTTTCTTATTCCATTATCTTTTTTTGCCATTTGCCACTACTCCTTCATCCAAGCCTTGATTAAGTCTGCTGCTATCTCTGGGTTTTCACTTGCAAAGTCGTTTGCCTTAAGTTGATTTACATCTTTTTTAACTTCTATTTTCTCTATTTCTTCTATTCCCGGGTCTTCTCTTTTTACTGCTGCATTTATCTCACCCATTGGAATGTTCATAGGGAAGCTCTCTTCAAATAGATCCATTTCTTCGTTTTTGCGTGAAGTAATCATTCTAAATATGCCTGCTATCAACAAGATTCCAAATATACCTGCTAAAGCATATATTAAATAATCTTTATATTTATTAAAACCAGTCTTTCCTCTAGCCTCTTCCTCCTTTAATGCCTCTAACTCTCTTTGCATAGCTTCTTCATAAGTTCTATCAAAGTTTATTCCTTCAATAGATATAAAGTCTCCTCTTTCAGTATCATATCCAGTAGCTGCGGCAACAATACTTAAAATCTGATCTGATGCTTCAGGGCTAAGGTTTCCATCATATACAACCGATGTAGTAAGTTTTCTTACCTTGCCTGGACTTTTTATAGTAGTCTGCGTCTGAGTTGTCAGCTCATTGTTTATTGTTTTATCTAAAACATTAGCTTCTTCATCTTCATCTCCTACGACATTACTGTTAGCATCTCCTATAATTCCGCCAACTCCACCTTCTTCTAAACTCGTAGTTTGTTCACTTCTAGTTACTGGGTCTTTATAAGAGATAGTAGTAGTTTCTTCAGCATCAAAATCTAAATCAGCGAAAACTGATATCTTTACTTTGTCTCTTCCAAATACACCACTTAAAAGCTCATTTAGATTGGTCTCAATCTTCTCTTGAAACTCCTCTCTCATCTCTGAATATTCATCTATATTTCCAATAGCACCATTTTTTTTCTCATCTTTTAAAAATGCGCTTAAGAGATTGCCCTTGGAGTCAATCACCTGAATGCCCTCTTCAGGTATATTGTCTACAGCCCCATATATAAGTGCTACAATACCACGAACAATATCATCGTCTACCTTTTTCATAGGATCAACTTCTACTATGACAGAAGCTGAACCTGGCTTTTCTTCTGTCTCAAATATACTCTTTTCGGGCAATACAAGATGAACTTTAGAGGCAACTATAGCATCCAAACTCATAATACTTCTTTGAAGTTCTCCTGAAAGTGCTCTTTCATACATTATCTTCCTATCTCCGTCAGTTGCCATCATACCTACATCATCAAACATCTCAAAACCCGAAGATTTCTCTGGCATATTACCTTCAGTTGCAACTTCAAGTCTATAACCATCAATAAGCTTTTCATCTATCAATATATCTTTGCCACCATTTGTCAATTTGTAATCTATCTTTTTAATCTTTAAATCCTCAACTATTCTCCCGGAATCATCAAGTTCTAAGTTTGTAAAAAGTGGCACATAAACTACTCTATTAAAATATGTGAAAAGTATTACAGCAAGAAAAATAATTATTACAAGAGATACCATAAGAATTTTTTTCTTAGGTTCCATTCTTTTCCAACCATTTTTTACTCCTTCAATTATTTCTTTGAATTTATTCATCTCGGGTATAGCTCCTTCTAATTATAATTATAATTGCATATTATTTATTTCTTTATAGGCCTCTATACACTTATTTCTAACTTGAACTGCAAGTTCAAGAGAAAGCCTAGCTTCTTCAGTGGCTATCATAACACTATGAAGATCATCCACTTCACCACTTATAAACTTGTTGGTCATATCATCTGCATTTATATGTACTGAATTCACCTTGTCTATTTGCTTATTCACCATGTCTGAAAAAGATATATCATCTATTTCTTTTGTCATTTCCTTAGTATCTAATCTTTCTATCACTTCATTTAAGTTCTTCATATTTTCATTTGAAATTTTATTATTGTTTAAAAAAGATTTATTATATAAAGATAAAACATTCATCCACTACACCTCCTTTCTTATCCTTTAGAAATCTCAAGCGCCTTTTTTAATATATTTTTACTTGTGGTAAGTGCTGTTACATTTGCCTCATAAGTTCTCTGTACATTTATAAGAGAAATCATTTCATCCACCATATTTACATTTGGAAAAAATACATAGCCTCCATCATCGCTATCAGGATGATCCGGGTCATAAACTTCTCTCATACCTTCCTCATTCTCTCTTATACCAACGACTTTAACGCCTTCACTCTTTCTTCTGCCTACATTGCCCTTTGCCGAGACTAGACTTTCCATAAAAAGAACTTCCTTCTTCTTATAAGGGCCTCCCTCTTCACTTCTTGTGGTATTTACATTTGCCATATTTGTAGATATTATATCCATCTTTAGCCTTTCAAGGCTAAGTCCACTATGGTTTATCTTCATACTATTAAATACACTCATCTTCTCACCTCAACTTTAACTATTTATAACATAGTTTAAACTAGATAATTTAGAATTTATCTGTCTAATCAAAGTATTGTAATATAATTCATTTGCAGAAAGTTCAGTCATTTCTAAGTCTATATCAACATTGTTTCCATTGTCATTTACCATCGTTGTCTTTCTATCTTTTACTTTTAAGTCTATATCTTCTATATTTCTTATGCCAAAATGCATATCATCTGTCTTATTTACTCTCATACTTTCAGCCTTTAAAAGTTCTTCAAACTCTACTCTACCTGATTTAAATTCTGGAGTGTTTATATTACTTATATTGTTTGATATAGTTTTTTGTCTTAAACTAGACATATCTAAACCCTTTTTAACTAAATTATAAGTCATATCTTTCAAGAAATTCCTCCTTTTTTTGTTTTTTTATAGCTCTTTTAATATGATAAAAAACTAATTATTATTCTGAAAATTCTTTGATTATTTTAATAATATCATATGGATTACATATGCGCAAGATATAATTACATACTGATTACAAATTTTAATTAAAACACAAATAAGCACTTAATTTCTTAAGCACTTAGAAAAAATATATAACATTATATAGCAGTATGTAATCTATAATAATCTAAAGATCTTTATCTATAAAAATTGATTTTTTCTCATTTAAAATATAACTTTTCTTTACCTTAATCTTTAACCCCGTCTCTTTTATAAATTGTAAAAGCTTTTCTTTTTCTCCCTCTAGCTTTTCTAACAAGTTTCCATACTCATTTTTTACAGTCTTTAGTCTTTCTTCATAAAGCTCATCAAAAGGGACAAACCCCCTGCTAGGTTCCAATAAACTATTGATTTCTTTAATCTCTTCTAAAGAAAAGCCTATTTTCTCAATAATTTCCATGCCCATCTCATATGATTTATCCCAAGATCTTATTATCTTTAATATATTTTCTAAACTCTCTACTCTTTTAAGTTTTAGATTCTTTATATTTGATTCCATGCTTCTCTCAACTCTTCCAAATATTTTATTACCTCTTCAACTTTTTCTTTATCTTTATCAATATTAGCCCTTATGAGAGAATTGTACATATATTCATAAAGAGAATACAGTCCATCTGCCACTTCTCCACCTTTTTCAAAATCAAGAGTTATCATAAATTCAGAAATTATATTTTGAGCTTTTAACAAAAGAGTATTAGTCTTTTCAATGTTTTTTTCATCTATAGCCATAAGGGCTAACTTTAAATTCTTAACAGCCCCATCGTATAGCATAAGAATGAGCTTCTTTTGTGGAGCCGCTGTCACCTGTGTTTTTTGATATACACTTCTTCCATAAGCCTGATTCATCTATCCCTGCCCCCTATTACCTTTTCATACCATTCATAGAATCTACTTGACCTTGAAGCCAACCCATCTGATCTTCAGCTTTCATCATAGCTACGTCTAATGCAGTAAAAGTTTTTATATAATAAGCTTCCTTTTTAACCATACGCTCTTCAAAATTCTCTATACGATTAGATAGATCTTTTAAACTTTTTTCAAAACTTTCATTTTTATCTTTAATAATTCCATTTGATTTAGATATAAATCCATCTATATAATCATTTACTCTACTTACAAGACCCATCTTACCTTCAGCTGGATTTAAAAATTTCATTACACCATCTTTATCTTTGTTTAATTCCGTCAAAAACTTCTCTTTATCAAAGACTAAACTACCAGATTTATCAAAAGTTGAAACACCTATTTGAGATGCTGTTCTTACATTATCTCCTTTTTCACCTAATTCATCAGTCACAAATTTTCTAAGTGTAGATTGAAGTCTTATAAGACTACTTTCCCCCGCTAAACTTCCCTTGCTTCCCACAATTTTAGGATCTCCTGCTGCTGTTTTTTCTTCTATAAACTTCATAGTAGAGTTATATTGATCTACAAAATCTTGAACAACCTTAGCAGCTTTTTCAGTATCTGAACTTACGCTCACAGTATCCGTTTGACCAGAATCATGTGCTTTATTTAAATTTATAACTATACCATCTATAGCATCAGTTATTTTATTTTCATTTCTTGTGATTTGTATACCATTCAATGTAAATACAGCATCACTACCATTTTGTTTACCCCAGCTAGAATCTGCACCTATGCCTGTTTCATTATTATCTCCCATAATATCTAAACCTATTTCTTTTAGAATTAATTTGTTTTCTCCATCTGTATTTTCTACATTTTTTAAACTTATATCTCTGTTACCAGTTTTTTCATCTCTTAATACTATCCTATTATCTACTATTGTAGCTGATATTCCGCTACCCTTTAGAAATTTTCCCTTCTCATCCTTTTCAGTTTTAGAATCCTTGCTAGCCAGATTTATCTTTTCAACTATACTTCTTAATGTATCGCTAACTTCTACATCTATTTTTCTTGTTACTGCTACGTCTCCTTTATCACCATTCGTTATGGTAAAAGAACCTTCTTTATTTAGTTCATTTGCTTTCCCTTGATCTGAAAATACATTTTCAACTTTTTTTCCTACCAAGCTAGTGTTTGTAGCCAATCTCTCCACATGTATATCATACTTTCCTTCAGTAGCACTATTGCCAACGTCCATCGTCACATACTTATCGTTTGAAGATCTAGCAAGTTTGCTATTGAAAGAACTAGGTTTTTTAAGTGCATCCATTTTTTCATACAAGCTATTTAGTCTTGTATTTACGTCTTTCCACGCATCTTTCTTTTCAGTTATATCAAACTGCTTATTTGTAAGTTGTTTTAATGGCATCCTTTCAGCTTCCATAAGCTGATCTATTGTAGATTTATCTATACCTGAATAAGATCCTATAAAACTAATTCCAGCCATTGTTTGCTAGCCCCTTTCATCTACTAATATACCAACCAAATCCCAAATACTTGCAACAAGATCAAGTATCTTTTCAGATGGTATTTCTTTTATTATCTCCTCTGTCTCATTATCTATTAACTTAACCATCATCCTTTTAGTTCCCTCATGCATCTTAAATTCAAATCTATTATCATCTTTAAATATCATTTTATTTGTAGTCTTTATAGCTTCTTGCAAGTCCTCTCTAGAGAACTCATCTTTAAAGCTTTCATCGTCTTTTTCTTTTACAGCCTCTATAGCTTTTCTTTCTCTCACATTATTTTCAAGTGATTTATCAGAAAGTTTTTCAACCACCTTATGAGTTGCTACTACAGGCCTACTTATATATATCATTCTCTTCACCCCTAGTATCTTTAGAATAAAAGCCAGATATGTACGACTCTAAATAATAATCTGTAACCATCCTCTTCATGTCTAAGTGAATTGATAAAATATTATTATTGATTTTTATTTATCTTTCTACTTGAATTTTCTTTTAGTTTCCTTATCATTTTAAAAAATGATTTATCTTCTTAACTCTATTATCGGAAGAACTTTTAAAAGTTTAATAGCTTTTGCAAAGTTTTTTAAAAAATCATTTATTCTACTCTATAGAAAAGAATAAAATCTTGATCTCTTGTTTTCCTTATCTTAGTTTGGGTATAATATATAATATTAAGAATATTGAGAATAGATATAAAATACTTGGAGGTGCTTTTATGCGTTTAGATGGAAAAGTAGTTTTACTTACAGGAGCTAGTTCTGGAATGGGAAAAGAAATGGCTTTATTATTTGCTAAAGAAGGAGCAAAGGTAGTGGCAGTAGCTAGGAGAAAAGATAGATTAGATGAAGTTTCTAAAGAAGCAGAAAGTCTAAATGGTCAGGTAGTTGGATTGGAAGGCGATGTTACAAAGGTTGAAGATATTGACAATATGGTTGACTTTACTATGGATAAGTATGGAAGGATAGATATACTTGTAAACAATGCGGGTATAATGGATAACTTTACTCCTCTAGCCGATGTAACAGATGAACTTTGGGATAGAGTGTTAAACATAAATCTTATGGCTCCTATGAAACTTATGAGAAAAGTAATACCTATAATGCAAAAACAAGAAAAGGGAAATATAATAAACACTTCTTCTCTAGGTGGACTTTATGGTGCTAGAGCAGGGGCTGCATATACTGCATCTAAATTCGCACTTACTGGTATTACAAAGAATGTTGCTTATATGTATGCGGAAAAAGGTATTAGATGTAATGCAATATGTCCTGGTGGAGTAGATACTGAAATCATGAGTTCACTCCAACCAAATGAATTTGGAATGGAAAGAATAATGAAGGGTACATCAAACAACCCAAGATCTGGATCAGGAAGAGAGATAGCAAATATAGCGCTCTTTTTAGCTTCCGATGAATCTAGCTTTATAAATGGTGACACTATAGTTGCAGATGCTGGATGGACTGCATATTAATTTAAGTAGATAAGTCAAAAGGAGCTGTTTTGAAAATCAAAAGCGATAGACCTACACTCTCGAATCGAGAATGTGAAGTTTATGAGCTTCTTACTGAAGGATTGACCAATAAACAATTTGCAGACCAGCTCTTTGTTTCACCTGCTACGGTTAAAACACATATTAGTCATATACTTGAAAAAATGGGTATTGCATCTAGAACTCAAGTTTGGAAACGAAAAAGATAAAGATTTATACAATAAATAGGCCAATGGCCGATATGAAAACCTTTCAATTCATCATATAATATAATTACAAACAAGAAACACCACTTTGTTATAAAATAAGTATTCAAAATATTATTTTTTAGAGGTGATTTCAAAATAAATATTGGAGAAATTGATAAAATTGCGAAAATTACAAGAGTAAGCTCAAAAAATAAGGAGGTATATATTATGTCAAAATATAATTTTAAGGTAAAAACAGCAGATCAATATGGTGCAGGAACAGACTCTAATATTTTTATCACTCTATATGGTTCAAAAGGTATATCAAATGAAATAAGAATAAATGGACATATAAAGGGAAATGCATTTGAAAGAAATCAGTTAGATAAATTTTCTATCAACTATAATGAAGACTTTGGAGATATATATAAAATTAATTTAAGATCTGACGCAATGTATGCAGGTGCAGACTGGATGTGTAGTTATTTTGTAGTTAAGAAAGAAAATAGTAAAAATGAATCAACATTCAAATATAATAAATGGGTAGATAATAAGAAAATGA
>CAZRHX010000019.1:13158-15556 GCA_964599855.1 uncultured Tissierella sp.
AAATGAAAGAATTATTGGTTACAAGTGGATATGCACTCGATATCCCAAAGGCAACTATAAAATATGAAGAGATTCTAGGTGCAACTCATAACATTCCTGCAAATGTTGAAATGATGATAAAATGTACAACAAAGTGGTCTTATGAGGTAAACTATAGTAAAGTTGAAATAATTGAAAATACAACAAAAGCATCAGTTGATGTTTCTTACAGTGCTGTTAAGGCATCTGTAGAAAATATGTTTAAATATGGAATTGAAAGACAGATTGGTGCCAAACTAAGTTCAGAAGAAACTTTAGAAATAGAGTGCAAGGTACCAGTATCAGCTACACCAAGAAAACTTCAAGAAACATGGTCAGAAACGGATTATTACTTTGAAGTTTTAAATGGAGAACAAATGTATAATTTTGAAATTCCAAAAAAGAGAACTTTTACAGGATTTAAAGAAATCTATTAATATCGCGTACAATAATATTTACAATCTAGTATTAAATTTAAAAATTCTATATTTTATTAAAAAAATAATATTCTATGCATATGAAAGATTTAAGGCTGTCAGCAATTAAATTGTCAGACAGCCTTTTTATAACAGATAAAACCATAAAGATATGTTTTATTAAAAATTATAAGTGCTTAAATCAGACCAAGCTTTTATTTATTTATCTTTAATGTGTAATAATCTAATTTTCTATATTATCAAATTGGGGAGGCAGAATAATGAATAGAGTAATCAAAAGGATACTGATGCTAATCTTTACTATAGCTATTACAACTTCTCTTGTGGCTTGCAAAAAAACAGAAGATAAAGTTGAGTCACCAAATTTATACAAGGCTGTTATATATGCTGATTTTTCAAATGGATCTGTTGATTCAGAAGACAAGGAAATAATTAAGGAAGATGTCATTGAAATGAATGAACAACCAACGATTGAGGATTTATCCAATGCTTTGACACAATGGAGTGGATTAGACTTTAAATTAAAAGAGTTCCGAATAGAAGATAAAAATGCCTATGTAGATTGGGATACCAACTCTACATTGGTTGCAGGGTTAGATGACCGAAAGCAAAAAGATGAATTTCATTTTTACGATAGTATTAGCTTGAACTGGTTTATGATGGATAGCCTTGCTAGAACGATTAAGGAGAATTTCTCTGTAGAAGAAGTATATTATTCTCAAGGTGGAGGTAATCCTCTTAGTTTTGAAGAAGGACAGGGAATTGGACTTGACGAATTACCAGTGGAACAATCTTATGAGGGAAGTACGTTTTTTGTAAATCACAGTGGTGGCAAAGGTAATGAATCTATACCATCTCAAAGCGATAAGACACAGAATGATATAAATGAACCGAATCAAGGGGACCCTGGAAATACAAACGACTTAGAATGGTGGGGTGTTTGGACTGGTTATGAATTCTCTATAGAGATTAAGGAGTTTGATGGAAAGAAGTTTGAGTTTGAAATTATGAATTTGAAGAATAGTGATGTTGTGATGTCAGGCGATGCAAAGATCTATCCAGATAATGATTATATGGCTGAATATGGTGAAGTTTCATTTTCTTTGTATAAAGATTTCAGTGCAATTGATATATTTGCACCAGAATCTTCCGAATGGAATTACTTACGAGGACAGTATAAAATGTTAGATTCAACTGATCCATACGGTTTGAATAATTAAGATAATACTACTGTTTACTCAAAAAAGTGATTCTAAATATGTTAATTCTGAAATCAAGGTAATCAGTGATAAATACTTATAAACTTCTAAAGGAGGTATGGTAATGTCTTTTTTTAAAGCGGTAACACCTACGGAAGAATATTGCTTGTATATTGAAATGGTTAACGGAAATACTCTTCTAATTGATCTGTCTTCAAAATTGGAGCGACAGAATTAATCAATATGGCTATGATTCATGAATTATAGATCAAAATATAGTATGAAAACAGACGAAAATAAAATGATATGATACTTCCAAAGTAGACAGTCTAATTAATTAAAATTAGACTATCTATTTGGAGGTATTTTTTATAGAAAGAAAACCAAAGTATAATAAGGAAATAAAAATCAAAGCTTGTCATGATTATGAGAAAGGATATAGTAGCTTTAAAGGAATAGCTGATGAGATTGGAGCTACAGCTGAAGTTGTACGACAATGATATTTAAGATATAAAGAACATGGTATTAGTGTTTTTGATACATCAAATACAAATCAAACATATAGTTAGAACTTTAGGCTATCAATAGTAGATGCATATTCCTCAGGTAAATATTCAATGCCAGACTTAGTAGCAAACTATAATATTACCTATTCTGTTGTAAGGCGATATATTAATAAATGGTATAAAGGTATAGAGATAAAAGATTATGATCCGAAAGCAGATGTCTATACCATGAAATCTA
>CAZRHX010000020.1:0-14912 GCA_964599855.1 uncultured Tissierella sp.
TGGTGCTTCTACTTTTGGTGCTTCTTGTATGGGAGCTTCTACTTTTGGTGCTTCTACTTTTGGTGCTTCTACTTTTGGTGCTTCTTGTATGGGAGCTTCTACTTTTGGTGCTTCTTGTATGGGAGCTTCAAAACTTTTCTGTGTTGTAATTTCATTTTCAATAGGTTCTTCGTTTTGTTCTATTGTTTCTATTCCCATAGTGAACATCATAGAGAATACCAAGACAATGGGTACTAAGCTTTTAAATAGATTTTTCATCCATTTCCACCTCCTTAAAGTAGATTAATTATCATAATTTCTAAATATTCTTTATCTTCTATATGTACTATACCATTTAGCTGTTACATATAATCTTCTAAATAATTTCATTTCAATTGCACATTGCAAATAAAATGAAATTTCTTTTAGACCATACTCTTTCTATTTAATATATACCTGGAGCTGTTACATATTCTATTTTAAAAAGTTTCATTCTAATTACAAATTTCCTCAAAATTAATAAAACCTCAATACTATCACAGTATCGAGGTTTTATTAATTAAGTTTAACTTATAATATATTTAGTTTTATATTTAAACTTAAGTCTTTATCATCTTTTGCTAAATCAAAATTACTATTTATTCTATCAATTACAATTCCTCTATCATCTTTTTGTAGTCCATATAGGAGTATAAGCATTTGATTATCATTCCATTTTGAAATTACATCTCCATGTCTACATGACTTAAATAGAGTATAGCCCAATAAATCCATTCCTTTTTTTATTTCTTTATCAGTTAATTGATTATAGGATTTACTATAAACAGTAATCACACCTATTCCTATACCTTTGTCTTTATCTATTCTTCTATCTTTATTTCTTCTCTCATAGTTATATAAGAATTTAAAATATTTGATATCACAAAAAAGCACTCCTCCAAAATCAAATTCTTTTATCATTTCATCATCTATTTTATTTAAATCCATACTTGAAACTGGATTAGATTCTTGAGATTTTATATCTCTATATAATGCGGCAAGCTTTTTTGAAGGTGCTATCTTAAGATCATTATAAAGTTTTTTAGTGAAAAATTCATAGTGTATCAATGCGTAGGAATGTTGCTTTAAGTTTACAAGTGCTTCCATAAAATTGTAATGTATAACTTCTTCATATGGCTCTATATTTATTGCCGTCTCGCAAATTTCTATAATTTCACTGTACATGTGTTTTTCTTTTAAATAATCTATATAACATGATATACCTTTTACATAAAGCCTTTCAAACCTATTTCTAATAGGAATTATCCAATCTTCATGTCCTACCTCACCTAATAGATCTCCTTTATATAATAAAATAATCTTTTTAAAGTTGGTATGCTTCTTTTCTATAAGTTTTTTTATATTTAAACAATCTTTTTCTAAAACATTTTCAAATTCTATAAAATCTACAATACAATTTTCTTCTAAAGTAAAAACATAGTATCCACCTATGTATTTGATAGTAAAAAAAGGTTCTGTGTCTATTCCATCTACATTTAATATATTTCTGAGCCTACTTATTTGAGTTCTAATCATATTAAGAGGATTTATGAAATCTTCGTCTATCCATAAATCTTCTATAATAGTTTCTGGTAATAATTTTACATCTCTATGAATCAAAAAATACTTAAATAATTTCATAAGTTTTTGACTACTTCCTATATGGTCCATTATAGATACATCTTTAACTGTAATGTCAAAATCTCCTAAAGTTGTTATTTTAACCATCTTTTTCCTCCATTTCAATTATAATATAATACTTTACTATAATATGTATCATATTATAGTAAACTTGAAAAGTCTAAGATCTCTTAGACTTTTCAAGTTTATTTATTCATTTTTGAGATCTTCTATCAGTCTTTCAGCTATATTTGAAGGAACTTCTTCGTATCTTTCAAATTCCATAGAAAAACTTCCTCTAGCTTGTGTCATGGAGCGTAAATCTATAGTATATTCCAATATTTCAGCTTGTGGAGCTTCCCCCATTACAGTTTGAGAACCATCTTCTTGCTGTTCCATTCCCAACACTCTACCCCTACGTTTATTTAAATCTCCCATTATATCTCCCATGTAGTCATCCGGTATGTTTATATTTAATTTCATTATAGGTTCAAGTAATATCGGTGTTGCTTCTTGTATCCCTTTTTTAAATGCCATTGAAGCTGCAATTCTAAATGCCATATCGTTTGAATCTACTGGATGATAGGATCCATCATATAAAGTCGCTTTTATATTTACAACTGGATATCCTGCTAGCACTCCTTTATCTAAGGAATCTCTTATACCTCTTTCTACTGCTGCGAAATAGTTTCTAGGTACAGAACCTCCAAATACTTTTTCTTCAAATACAAATTCTTGATCACAAGGCTCAAATTTCATATGGACATCTCCGTATTGTCCTGCGCCTCCTGATTGTTTTTTGTGCTTACCCTGTACATCAGAGCTATTTTTTATAGTTTCTTTATATGGAACTTTAGGCGGAGATAAAATAATATCTACTCCAAATGTGTTTTTAAGTTTATCTTTTATTACAGATAATTGCATATTTCCCTGACCACCTATAAGTAGCTGTTTTGTATCTTTGTCTCTATCTACACTAAAGGTCGGATCTTCTTCTTTAAGTCTTTGAAGAGATGCACCTATCTTTTCTTCATCTCCCTTAGCCTTTGGCTCTGCTGACATGAAAAGTGTAGGTTTTGGATATTTAAGTGGTCTGTATCTTGTAGGATCATTTTTATCACAAAGACTGTCCCCTGTTTCAGTATATTGAAGTTTAGAAGTAGCACCTATATCACCTGCTAGAAGTTCGCTTACTTCTATTTGCTCTTTTCCTCTTAATGTAAATAAACCTCCAAGTTTTTCCATTTTTTGTTTGTCTTGGTTAAATACTTCAGTATCTTTTGTAATCTTTCCCGAACTAACTTGGAATAGGGAAATCTTACCAACAAACGGATCTACTATTGTCTTAAATACAATAGTTGAAAGAGGTTCAGTGGTATTTACTTTTCTTTCAATAAATTCGCCATCTTTATCTTTTCCAACATAAGCTTCTACATCTAGTGGGGAAGGAATATATCTTTTTATAACACTTAGTAAATAATCTACCCCTATACCTTTTTCTGCTGATCCTAAGAATACTGGTACAAGCTCTCCGTTTGCCATAGAGTCACGAACACCTTTAGCTATTTCTTCTACACTAAATTCTTCTCCTGCAAAAAACTTTTCCATAAGTTCTTCATCTGTTTCTGCTACTTTTTCCATCATACTTTCTCTTATCTCATGTATTCTCTCAACTTCATCTTCTCTTAAAGGTATTTCTTTTCTTTCACCATCTATATATTCATAAGCTATTTCATCTCTAACATTTACAAAACCTGTAAATTCTTCATCTGCCCCAACTGCTATTGGAAGTGCAAAAGGAAATACTTTGTCTCCAAATTTTTCTTTTAGTTCTTCCATAAGTTTATCGAAATCTATGTTTTCTTTGTCCATTTTATTTAAAAATATAAATCTAGGTCTTTTATTGTCATCAAGCAATTTCCACATTTTCTCAGTTCCTACTTCTATGCCAGAAGATGCATCTACTACTAGGACTGCTCCTTCACTAGCTCTTAAAGCTCCATAGGTTTCCCCTACAAAGTCATAATAACCAGGAGTATCTAAGACGTTAATCTTTGCATCATTCCATTCTATAGGTATTAAAGAAGTTCCTATTGATATAGCTCTATCAATTTCTTCCTTACCAAAATCTGAAACCGTATTCCCATCTTCTACTTTTCCTTGCCTCTTAGTAACTCCAGTTGTAAAAAGCATTGCTTCTGTCAATGTAGTTTTACCGCTTCCACTATGTCCTACAAGAGCTACATTTCTAATGTCTTGCGCCTGATAAGTTTTCATTGTGCATTTCCCCCTTAAGAAGATATCTTTATTTTTTAAAGCCAAAATTTGAAGCTCTATAGCTAATTTATACCCAATTCTTCTCAATATTACTATGTTTAGATTATATCACAGATTATATGTTTATTGTAGACCTATTTATTTATAGTAGTCCTCTGTTTCAACTGGTAATCCCTTTTTATTTAACCTGCTTTCAATTATATCTTTCACTATAGAATAAAAAAGTACAAAGAGGGGCACTCCTATTATAAGTCCAATAAAACCAAGTAGTTTGCCAGCTACAAGAAGTGAAAACATTATCCAAAATGATGATATGCCAAGTGAATCTCCAAGTATCTTAGGCCCTATAATATTTCCATCTATCTGTTGAATTACAAGTACAAGCAATAAAAACCACAGGGCTTTTATTGGTGATACAAACATTATTATAAAAAATGATGGAATGGCACCTATAAAAGGTCCAAAGAAAGGTATTATATTTGTAACTGCTATTATAAAAGAAATTAGAAGTATATAAGGCATCTTAAATATAGTCAGTATTACAAATGTAAGAATTCCAATTATAAATGAGTCCAGAATCTTACCGCCTAAAAACTTTCCAAATATATTATCGGTTCTATTTCCAATTTTAATTATAAGCTTAGCATAATCTTCAGAGAAAGTTCCAAGTACAACTTTTCTAGTCAAGGCAATAAATTTTTCTTTATCTATAAGTAAATATATAGAGACAATTATTCCAAGTATTATATTAAATATACTCGATAGTATAGTTTTAGTAAAATTACCTATCTTGGGGATTAAATCAGTAGCAAAATTTAAGATATAGTTTACAAACTCATCCCATTTTCCTAGTATAAGTTTATAGTATTCATCTTCTATATAAAAGTTTTTACTATAGTCGACAAGTGTATTGCTTATATCTCTTACATATCTAGGAATATCATTTACAAGTCCCATTATTGAACTTATAAGTTGTGGAAATATGAAGTTCAAAAATAAAAACAACAATAAAAAAACCGTTGAATAAGTAAGTATTATTCCTATAATCCTATTTCTTTTTTTATTGTGTTTAGAAAATATATATTTCAATATATATTTTTCATAAAATTCTAATATAAAGTTGAATATATATGCCATAATAAATCCTATGATTATAGGTGAAAATATATTAAAATATCTACTTACCTGTATCTTGAAAACATTTACCTCTGATGCAATAATATAAAATATTATGATAGATGCAAGTACTAAAAAAGAATATACCGCCACTGTATTATACTTTTGATTCCATTTAACTTTCATCGTGTCACTCCTTATTTCTTAGATATAAAGGGATTATCTTTTATAAAAAACCTCAATAAACAATCTTTGCTTTTTGCATAGTCTATATTTATTCTTGGAGTCTTTACTATATCTTTTTCTGATATAGATTTAGCATTTTCTAAGTAAATCATATCATCACTATCTAAGTCTCTTCCATAAAATTCATCTTTTGTAATCCCATAACTCATGACAAGTTTTGCTGGACCATTGGTAAGATTTATAATCTCTTTCTTTTTTGGATCTAAATATTTTCTTTTATATCTATTTTCATACATAGCCTCTATACCCTCAATTGGTTCTATAGCTCTGAGAAGTACACCCCCATGAACATCTTCTTTTTCTGCTATTATGTTCATACATTGATAAATGCCGTATATATTATATATATAAAGATGACCACCCGCTTCTTTAACTACCCGTGTCCTATCAGTCAGCCCTTTATGAAAGTGAGCTGCATCATCATTAGGATCATTTGTATAGGCTTCTGTTTCTACGATTCTACCTTTATATATTTGTCCATCTTTATTTAAAACTAAGATTTTCCCAAGAAGCTCCTTTGCAACTAATTCTGTATCTCTAGTAAAAAACTCTCTTTTTAATCTCATTTTATCCTCCTTTTTAC
Organism: uncultured Tissierella sp.; assembly: GCA_964599855.1. Lineage (GTDB taxonomy): Bacteria > Bacillota > Clostridia > Tissierellales > Tissierellaceae > Tissierella_A. The sequence goes on from CAZRHX010000020.1 coordinate 5,861, forward strand.
ATGCTTTTTATTCCATATGGCTTATATCACCTTCCACTATAAATTCTATCTTATCTTTTTTTACTTGGCATATATTCAAGGCAGTGCCTTTATTTATACCTATAGTATATATATCTTCTAAAGGAATTTCTTTTATAATAGCTGTTAATATCTTTACAGTAACTCCATGAGAAACTATAAGTATATCTTTTCCTTTAGTTCTTAATATTTCTTTTAAAGAAAATCTTACTCTTTTAAACATATCTTCATAGGATTCACCATCTAGCGTTGGCTTATACAGATGGGGCTTATTTAAAAAAATATCAAATTCATCTTTATATTCACTTAGTAAATCTTCCATCTCCATACCTTCCCATTTACCAAATCCTATCTCTTTTAATCCATCCAATTCTACTATATCTGTATCTCTATCTTTTCTAAGTATTTTAGCTGTCTCAACCGCTCTTTTTTGATTACTTGAAAATATATGAGTAAAGTCTACATCTTTTAATCTTTCTGCTAAATTCATAGCATCATTAATTCCCTTTTCTGTTAAATCAGAATTATTCCAACCTTGAAGCCTTTTTTGTATATTCCACTCGGTTTCACCATGTCTTATAATATATAATTTCAAATTATCAACTCCCTTAAAACTTATTATAATCCATTATAGCATGATTTAATATAATATAAGTATTCTTTAAATCCAATATATACAAATAGCATATTAACCTAGGTTAATATGCTATTTGTATATATTGGACATCTATTTGTTTTGTGTAATCTCAAAAGCTTTTTCTAAGATTTCAATCATTTCATCTATTTCTTCTTTTGTAATTATAAGTGGTGGTACGAATCTTATAACACTTGCACCTGCTCCAACTAAAAGAAGACCATTTTCCATTGCACTTTTTATTATCTCACCAGTATTTACGTCTAACTCTATTCCTTGCATCAGCCCTATTCCTCTTACTTCTTTTATAAAGCTATACTTATCTTGTAATAATTCTAGTTTGCCTCTTAAATATTCTCCACTTTCTTCTGCGTTTTTCAATAGTCCATCATTTAAAAGTCTATCCACTATATGACCTGCAGCTATTGTAGCCATCGGGTTTCCTCCAAAGGTTGAAGCGTGGTCACCAGGCTTAAATGCTGATGCAAACTTTTCTTTTGCCAACATAGCTCCTATAGGCACCCCTCCACCTAAGCCTTTTGCTAAGGCCATAATATCTGGTTCTATTCCATATATTTGGTGGGCAAAGAGTTTACCTGTTCTTCCTACTCCTGTTTGAACTTCATCAAATATAAGGGCTATATCTTTCTCTGTACAAAGTTTTCTTACCTTTTCTAAGTATTCCTTTTTAGCTGGATTTACGCCTCCTTCACCTTGAACTACTTCTAAGATTATCGCACAAGTGTTTTCATTTACTAATTCTTCAAGTGAAGCAAAGTCGTTGTATGTCGCATACTTAACTCCAGGTATCAGAGGTTTAAAACCTTCATGATATTTGGGTTGACCTGTCGTGGTTAAAGCTCCCAGAGTTCTTCCATGAAAAGATTTCTTCATGCTGATTATCTCAACTGCATTTTCTCCCTTGTTTTTATAGCCATATTTACGACTAAGTTTAATAGCCGCCTCCATAGCTTCAGTTCCACTATTGCAAAAGAAAACCTTATCAAAGCTACTATTTTCAACTAGTATTTGAGCTAGTTTTACCCCTGGCTCAGTGATATAGAGATTTGAACAATGATGAATTTTTTCTAGTTGTTCACTTATAGCTTGAATGTATTTTTCATCGCTATAACCCAACACATTCACAGCTATTCCAGCTACAAAATCTAAGTATTTTTTCCCCTCTTCATCCCAAAGATATACACCTTTACCTGTCTTCAATACAATTGGGAATGAAGCATATGTGTTCATTATATAATTTTTACTTTTTTCTAATATTCCCATTTTAGTCATCTCTTCCTCCTTTTATAAACATCGTTCCTATACCTTGTTTAGTAAACATCTCAAGTATCATACTGTGTGGCAGTTTTCCATTTACTATATGGACCTGCTTTGTACCTCTTTCCACAGCATGTATACAACATTCTACTTTTGGAATCATCCCACCTGTGATTATTCCATTTTCTATATTTTTTCTCGCTTCTTCTATATTCATAAAATGTATGAGCGAGTCTTCATCATTTAAATCACGCATTACGCCAAGGATATCTGTTACAAATATTAACTTTTCAGCATGCAAGCTTCCTGCAATTTCAACCGCTGCATAATCTGCATTTATATTGTAGGTATCAAAGTTTTCATCTTTTGCTACAGGTGATATAACTGGTATAAATCCTTCTTGTAGTAGGGTTTTTATAATACTGGGATCTACTGATTCTATATCTCCTACAAAGCCTAAATCACCATTTTCTATTTCTATCTTTTTAGCTTTTAAGAGATTTCCATCTTTTCCACTTATACCTACAGATGGGATTCCGTTTCTCTGTATACTATTTGATAGCTCTTTGTTTACAGTACCTGATAACACCATCTCTACTATCTCCATAGTTTCAGCATCTGTAACTCTTAAACCATCTATAAAAGTTCCTTCTTTTCCCAACCTATCCAGTGTTTCTTTTATATATGGGCCACCTCCATGTACTATAACTATATCTATACCTAGGAGTTTAAAAAGTACAATGTCTTTTATTAAAAGTTTTTTTTCTTCTTCATCTACCATCGCACTACCACCATATTTTATTACAAAGGTTTTACCTGTAAATTTCTTTATATAGGGTATAGCTTCTATCAATATATTCGCTTTTTCTAAAACTTTATCCATTTTTTCACTCCTATTTTAACTTCTATAACTTGCATTTATTTTTACATAATCATAACTTAAATCACAGCCCCAAGCAGTAGCTTCTTGATTACCTTCTTCGAAAGTTATATTTATTTTTATTTCATCCATCTTTAGAACCTCAAGTGCTTTTTCTTCATCGAAGTCTAAAGGAACTCCATTTTCTAAAAGCTGTGTTACTTTATCCCCATTTTGTATGCTTATACTAGTTTTATCCAAATCAAAATCTATTTCTGTATATCCAAGAGCACATATTATTCTACCCCAGTTTGCATCTTCACCAAAAAAGGCTGCCTTAACAAGAGTTGAACTTATAACTGATTTTGCTAGCTCTCGGGCATCTTCTTTTGTCTTAGCTCCTTTTACATTTGCTTCTATAAACTTTCCAGCACCTTCGCCATCTTTTATTATCTGTTTAGCTAGGGATAAATTCACATAGTCAAAGGCTTCTTTAAATTTATAGTAATTTTCATCTTTAGTGATTATTTTTTTATTTTCTGCCATCTCATTTGCTAAAACTATCAAAATATCATTTGTACTTGTATCCCCGTCTACAGAAATCATGTTATAGGAGTCTTCAGTACTCTCCTTTAAGAGTTCATCCAATAATTCATGTGATATATTTATATCTGTAGTTACAAAAGCAAGCATAGTTCCCATATTTGGATGAATCATACCTGAACCCTTAGATATACCAGCTACTACTATCTTTTTACCATCTATTTCTATTTCTACAACTGCCTTTTTAGTAAAAGTATCTGTAGTCAATATAGCTTCTGCTACTTTTTCACTATCTTCTAGGCTATCTCCAAGTTCTTTATAGTTTTCTTTTATCGAATTTGTTATTTTTTCTATAGGTAAATTAACTCCTATTACTCCAGTAGATGCAACCAGTACCTTGTCTTTTTCCAAATCAAGTACGCTTTCTACTGTCTCTGCCATAGCTTTGGCATCTTCCATTCCTTTTTTTCCAGTGCAAGCATTTGCATTTCCACTGTTTATTACAAGAGCTTGGATAAGATTTGTTCTACGTAAAATCTCCATATCTAATAGCAATGGAGCCGCCTTTACTGTGTTTTTAGTAAATACTGCTGAACAAGTTGCTGGAACTTCACTGTAGATAATTGCCATATCATCTTTCTTTTTCCTTATTCCTGCAAAAAAACCCGCTGCTTTAAATCCTTTTGGACTTGTAATTCCACCGTCTAAAATCTTCATACTTTGACCCCTCTCTATATTGGAAATATCGATACATCATCAAGTCCTGTTTTTTCATCTAGCCCAAACATTATATTCATATTTTGAACTGCTTGACCTGCAGCGCCCTTTATCATATTATCTATGGCTCCAACTACTATTATTCTATTTGTTCTCTTATCTATTTTAAATCCTATATCACAAAAATTTGATCCTTTGACCCATTTAGTCTCAGGCAGTACTCCTTCCTTTGTGAGCCTTAAAAAATATTCATCCTTATAATATTTTTCATATACTTTCTTTACATGGTCGTAGTCTACATCTTTTTTTAAACTTGCATAAGAAGTAGTCAATATTCCTCTGTTCATAGGAACTAAGTGTGGTGTAAAATTGATCAAGGCTCCTAATTGTTCTTCTATTTCAGGAGTATGTCTATGTTCTGCTAGACCATAAGCCTTTATACTTTCATTACATTCAGTGAAGTGAGTTGCAAGATTGACACCTCTACCAGCTCCTGTGACTCCGGTCTTTGCATCTATTATTATACTGTTTTTTTCTATTAAATCTTCTTTAACTAAGGGCAAAAGAGAAAGTATACTAGCAGTTGGATAACATCCTGGATTTGCTACCAGCCTAGCTTTTTTTATATCTTCTCTATTTACTTCACATAGTCCATATACGGCTTCTTCTATGAGTTCAGGTGAACCGTGCTTAGTATCATACCAACTTTCATATGTTTGTAAATCTTTCAGTCTATAGTCTGCACTCATATCTATTACCTTTGTTTTTTCGAGAAGAGAGCTATTTATTTCTTTTGATACTATCCCATGAGGAAGAGCCATAAATATTAAATCAACTTCATCTGAAATCTTCTCTAAATCTTTACCTGTACATTTTTTTGTAAAAACTTCTCTATAATTTTCATAGATAGAACTATAGGCTTCACCCTTATAAGTTTCTGATGTAATATATTTTAAATCTACATCAGAATTTTTTCTCAAAAGTCTTATAAGGTCTGTTCCCACATATCCTGTAGAACCTACCACTGCTACTTTTATCAATTTAATTCCTCCTTAAAATAAAATATCCCTTCTAATCTATATAAAGATATGAAGGGATTTGTTTTACCACTTTCGTTGAAATAAGTTAATATTTCTATTTTCTATTTAACTGCTCTTGGTTAATACACTTGATGTTCTAATTTCAATATAAATAAATTTATTAGAGTTTCCCTTCTATAGTAGTCTCTAATTTTAAATATATCTACTCTTTTAATCATCACTTTTAAATTTCTATAGCTTTACAATTTCTTTAATCTTTAATCTACTGCATTTAATTAATAATTATACACCTATTTATTGAAAATTGCAACAAATTTTATAAATGCCCTTCTTTATTATATAGATGCATTTTTGTAAAAAGTCTTATATAATGGAATTTAAGGATAGGTGAATTTATGGATATTTACAAAATATTAAAAACTTATTTTGGTTATGATGGCTTTAAAATGGGTCAAGAAAAAATAGTAGAAGGCATATTGGAAGGAAAAGATGCACTGGGTATTATGCCTACCGGTGGAGGAAAGTCGCTTTGCTATCAACTTCCTGCCCTTGCCCTAGAAGGAATAACCATAGTTATCTCCCCTCTTATATCCTTGATGAAAGATCAAGTCGATAGTTTGAAAGAGATGGGGGTAGCTTCAACTTTTATAAACAGTACTTTAGAAGATAGTATCTTACAAGATAGAATTAGAGATATAAGAGAGTTAAAGTATAAGATCATCTATATAGCTCCTGAAAGACTCAATAGCTATATATTTACAAACTTAATTGACGATATAGATATATCTATGATAGCTATAGATGAGGCCCACTGTATAAGCCAATGGGGTCATGACTTTAGACCTAGTTATAGAAATATACCTCACTTTATAGATTCTTTCGATAAAAGGCCAATTGTCAGCGCCTTTACAGCTACTGCTACAGAAGATGTCGTAAAAGAAATAAAAGAACTTATAGACTTTAGAAACCCTGTCGAGTCTATGATAGGTTTTGATCGTCCTAATCTTTTTTATGAAGTAAAAAAAATAGCAAACAAGACAGATTTCATAGCTGACTTTGTCGAAAAAACTTATCCAGATGAAACTGGAATTATATATTGTGCAACCAGAAAGTCTGTAGAATCTTTAACTTCTAAATTAAACTCTTTGGGTTTCAATGCAATAGCCTACCATGGAGGAATGAGTTCAGAAATCAGAACAGAGGCACAAGAAGCATTTATATACAATAAAGTTCAGATAATAGTCGCTACAAATGCCTTTGGGATGGGAATAGACAAGCCCGACGTCAGATTTGTAATCCATTATAATATGCCGCAGAACATGGAAAGCTATTATCAAGAAGCTGGAAGGGCAGGGCGAGATGGAGAGAAGAGTCACTGTATTTTACTCTATTCACCTGCAGATATAGTTAAGCAAAAGCTACTTATACAGAATAATCCCCTTAGCCCAGAAAGAGAAAATCTACTTTATAAAAACTTACAATATCTGGTAGATTATTGCCATACAAATGATTGTTTAAGAATGGATATATTGAAATATTTTGGCGAAAACCCTCAGATGGAAAAATGTAATAATTGTGGAAACTGCCTGGATGATTCGGAGATGATAGATATAACATTAGAAGCACAAAAGATACTCTCCTGCATATTTAGAGCAGATGAAAGATTTGGAGTTAGCTTGATTATGCAGGTTTTAAGAGGCTCTAAAAATAAAAGAGTACTTCAATTCGGTTTAGACAAGATCTCGACTTATGGAATAATGAAAGAATATAAGGAAGCCACAATCAGAGAGATAATAATGACCCTTATTTCTAGAGGCTATATAATCACAAGCCTAGATAAGTTTCCAGTGTTAAAGCTTTCAAACACTTCCAAAGAAGTTTTAAAGGGTCAAGTAGAGGTCTTTCATAAAAAACATCTGATGCAGGTGAAATCTCCTAAAAAAGCTAAGGCCAAGCTAGGAGATCTAATGGAAAACTTTGACGATGAACTATTTGAAAAGCTTAGAGAAGTTAGATATAGTTTATCCAGTGAAAAGGGTATAGCTCCCTTTATGATCTTTCATGATTCTAGTCTTAGAGAGATGGCTTCTTTTTTCCCTATAGATAAAGATTCTTTTCTAAATATAAAAGGAGTGGCTTTGAAAAAATATGAAAGCTATGGAGAAGAATTTTTAGCCATCATAAAAGAATATGTAGAAAAGAATGGAAAAAAGAGCATAGATATAGTTGAAAAAGAAATAGTAAGAGAAGATTTAAAGGAAAGATATGAAAACACCTATAGAGCTTATCTGGAAGGACATGGTTTAGAAGAAATAGCTAAGATAAGAAACTTTACCCCTACTACTATTTTAGAACATCTATCAAAATGTGAGGAAAATGGTAAGGATGTAGACTGGTCTAGATTTATAAGAGACCCTAAGATAGAAGAAGATATATTAGAGGTAATAAAAAGAGTTGGAATAGAAAAATTAAAGCCAATAAAAGATGAATTACCAGAAGATGTTGGCTATGAGGATATAAAATTAGTCATCATAAAAAATAGTTAAGAGAAAACTCTTAACTATTTTTTATTTTATAAGTTTTTGTGCCTCTTTTTGTAAAGACTTTGAAAGCCTATCAAAAATAAACTAGATAAAAAAAGGGATAGATTTTAAATCTACCCCTTAAAACTAATTATTTAGTTTTTCTAGTCTTATACCTGTCATTTCCCCATTTAAATCTTGTTCTTCTAAATCTTCTTCTACTCTTTCTATCTTTTTAGCAAGTGTTTCAGATTTTATGAAGTCACTATATTCTTCTATTGATTTTTTGATAGTTTCTGACCCATTATAGTAGATATCTATATTATCTAGTACATCGTATCCATTGCTCTTTCTTATCTGCTGGATTTTAGATACAAATTCTCTAGCATATCCTTCTTTTAAAAGCTCATCTGTAAGTGTTGTATCTAGGATTACAAATAGATTGTTTTCCATTATTACATTGAAGCCTTCTTTTGAAGATATGGTTACCTGTACAAAATCTTTTGGAATATCAAAAGTCTCTCCATCTAAGTCAAGGACAAGTTTATCTCCTTTTTCTAGGGTTTCAACTGTTTCTTTAGCATCTAAACTACTTAAAACTTTACCAAATGTCTTTACTCTTTTTCCAAGTATGGAACCTGCAACTTTAAAGTTTGGCTTTAAAGAATAATTCATATAAGAGGATAAGTCTTTTTCAAATACCACATCTTTTACATTTAACTCTTCTTTTATCAGAGGAACTAAATCACTTATCTTTTCTTCATACTTTCCATCTATAACTACTTCACTTAGTGGTTGACGTACCTTTATTCTAACTGTCTCTCTGGATGCCCTTCCAAGACCTACTAGCTCTCTTACTAGGTCCATTTTTTCTTCAAGTTCAGGATTTATTAGCTCTTCTTCAAGTTCTGGATAGTAGGCTAAATGTACAGAACCTTCATCTGTAAGCTTTTGATAAATCTCTTCTGCCATAAATGGTACAAAAGGAGCTACCATTTTGCAAAGTCCTACTAGAATTTCATAAGTTGTATTGTATACTGCCTTTTTATCATCATCTAGTTCTGTAGACCAAAATCTTCTTCTATTTCTTCTTATATACCAGTTAGATAAGTCTTCTATAACAAATTCTTGGATATCTCTTACAACTCTTGTAAGTTCAAATATATCCATATTTTCTTCAACATTTTTAAGAAGAGTATTATATTTTGAAAGTATCCATCTATCTATCTCTGGCCTGTCTTTATATGCTATATGGAAATCCTTAGGATTTACTCCGTCAGTATTTGCATATAGGGAGAAGAAATTATATATATTTCTCATAGATCTAAAGAACTTGGACTCTACCTCTCTTAGTCCATTTTCATCAAACTTTGTAGGTGTCCAAGGTGGTGAAACATAAAGAATATACCATCTTAAAACATCTGCCCAAGATTCATCAAAC
>CAZRHX010000021.1:0-7260 GCA_964599855.1 uncultured Tissierella sp.
TCCGAGGATAAAACTTACAGGGGAGGGATGTTAATTGGACAATGTAAATGAACATTTAAACAAAACCTTTACTAAGGATATGTTTGAGCCTGCTGATATTTCAGACAGGGATGCAGATAAGATTAAGCGTCCTACAATAAATTATTGGCCAGATGTTTGGAGAAGATTGAAGCAAAATAAGTTGGCTATGGCAGGACTTATATTGATTGTCCTTATTATAGCTATGGCAGTAGCGGCTCCTTTTTTCAGTAAGTATACTTATTTTAAACAGGATTATTCTAAGATAAATTTAAAGCCAAATTCAACTCATTATTTTGGTACAGATGAGCTGGGAAGAGACCTTTGGACAAGGGTATGGATTGGTGCTAGATATTCTCTTATAATAGGTATATTGGCAGCTACTATAGACTTTTTAATAGGTGTTATCTATGGTGGAGTTGCTGGAGTTGCCAATAGAGTTGTAGATGCTGTTATGATGCGTGTAGCTGAGGTAGTCTATAGTATTCCTTATCTACTTGTTGTAATTCTACTTTCTGTAGTTTTCTCTAGTGAAGGTTCGGGTACTTCGCTCTTTGTGCTGGTTCTGGCTATAACCCTTACTTCTTGGGTTCCTATGGCCATCTTAGTTAGGGGACAAGTTCTCCAGCTTAAGGAATCAGAGTATTCCCTTGCATCAGAATCTCTTGGTGCTTCTAATGGTTGGATACTAAAGAAACATATAATTCCAAATACACTTGGTCCTATATTGGTAAATGTAACTTTAACTATTCCAAAGGCAATATTTGCAGAGGCGACTCTAGGATTTTTAGGACTTGGTTTCCAAGCTCCAACATCAAGCCTTGGTTCTCTTGCAAATGATGGATTGGCTGGCATGGCTGTAGGAAATGCTTATCAGCTTATAATACCGGCTATATTGATTTCTCTTATTATGTTTGGATTCAATGTATTAGGAGATGGACTTCGTGACGCTCTTGACCCAAGACTACGTAAATAAGGAGAAGGAAAAATGGAAAATTTATTAGAAGTTAAAAACTTGGCTGTTTCTTTTAAAACCTTCTTTGGTGAAGTAGAGGCAGTTAGAAATATAAGTTTCAGTGTTAAACCCTCTGAAACTGTAGCAATAGTTGGGGAGTCTGGTTGCGGTAAGTCTGTTACGGCAAACTCTATCATGCAACTACTTCCTATGCCTCCTGCTTTCTTTAAAAATGGAGAAATCTTCTTTGAAGGAGAAGATCTATTGAAAAAGAAAGAGTCTGAGATGCAAAAGATAAGAGGCGACAAGATATCTATGATATTTCAAGACCCTATGACATCTCTTAATCCAACTATAAGAGTTGGTAAGCAGATAGTAGAAGGCCTTATACAGCATCAAAATATTTCAAAAAAAGAAGCCCACGAGAAGGCTTTGGATATGTTAAAGCTTGTATCTGTGCCTCAACCAGAAAAAAGAATAAAGCAGTATCCACACGAGTTTTCAGGTGGAATGAGACAGAGGGTTATGATTGCACTTGCAATGGTTGCAGACCCTCAACTTATTATAGCAGATGAACCTACGACGGCGCTTGATGTAACTGTTCAAGCTCAAATATTAGAACTTATGAAGGAAATTCAAAGTAAACTTGGTATGTCTATAGTATTGATAACACACGATTTAGGGATTGTAGCCGATATGAGTGATAAGGTAATAGTAATGTATGCAGGCCAGATTGTTGAAGAGGGCAGTGCAAAAGAAATATTCGAAAATACAAAGCACCCTTATACTAGAAAATTGCTTAAAAGTGTTCCAAGGCTTGATATGGATAAGAAGGAGTCACTTCATTCAATAGAAGGAACTCCTCCAGATCTATATATTCCGCCTTTAGGGTGTCCTTTTTATGATAGATGTGATAGGGCAATGAAGATTTGCAAGGACAATATGCCGGGTGAAACACAACATAGTGCTACTCATACCAGTAAATGTTGGTTAAATCACCCTATGGCAAAAGAACAAGAAGGGGGGTCTTAATAGATGGAACCTTTAATATCGATAAAAAATTTAAAGAAGTATTTTGATGTTGGAGAAGGTATGCTAAAGGCAGTTGATGGGCTTACTTTTGATATATATCCTGGTGAGACCTTTGGTCTTGTAGGAGAGTCAGGTTGCGGCAAATCTACTGCTGGAAGAACTATCATAAGACTTTATGAACCAACAGAGGGAGAGTTGATTTTTAATGATAAAAATATCTATACTCTTTCTAGAAGGGAAATGCAGGAAGTTAGAAAGAACTTCCAAATGATTTTTCAAGACCCATATGCTTCGCTAAATCCTAGGATGACGGTAGAAGAAATAGTTGGAGAGCCTTTTGATATTCACGGTATCTATAAGGATAAGAAAGAGAAGAGAAAAAAGATAGTAGAACTTTTAGAGACTGTTGGTTTAAGCGATGAGCATGCTATGAGGTTCCCACATGAGTTTAGTGGTGGACAGAGACAGAGGATAGGAATAGCGAGAGCTCTTGCTTTAAATCCAAAGTTTATAGTTTGTGATGAGCCTATATCGGCACTGGATGTTTCTATCCAAGCTCAGGTTGTAAACCTTTTAAAAGAACTTCAAGAAAGACTTGGATTGACTTATCTTTTTATAGCTCACGATCTTTCAATGGTTAGATATATATCAGATAGGGTTGGAGTAATGTATTTGGGTCAGATGATGGAGCTTGCAGATTCGGAAGCACTTTATGAAGATCCCATCCATCCTTATACTAGGGCCCTGCTTTCTGCTATACCTATACCTGATCCAGAGATTCAAAAGGATAGGAAGAGAATAGTGCTTCAAGGAGATGTACCAAGCCCTATTGACCCTAAGGAAGCTTGCAGGTTTGTAGATAGATGTCCTTATGCAATAGATATCTGTCACAAGCTAGTTCCAGAGTTTTTAGAGGTAAAGCCTAATCATTTTTCGGCTTGTCATAGATCTTTAGAAATTTAATAAAATTTAATAAATTTAGACATGCAAAGAGAGTAGGGATTTAATCTTATCCCTACTCTCTTTTTCATCTTATAGTCTACTATATACTTTTTCCATAAGTTTTTCTTTTAATTCTTTTCCTGTGCTTAAAACTTCTGCTGCTTCTTTTTCTTTTTCAAGTCTGTATGGTTCATCTTTTATGCTGTTTAAGTTTATGCTTACATTAAGTAGTGCGCCTTCAAGTCCTGTATAAGCAAGAAGTGCTCCTACCCCTACATCTGTTATAGCTTGAACGTTTCCATTTCTTGCAAATGCATCTTGTAGTTCTAGAACATGTTTACATTCTTTGGCACATTCTAGAGGGAGTTCTAATGCTTTCTTATATCCTGCTTGTATAGCATCTGTTCTCTTCTTTTTGTCTTCATCTGTTTCCTTAGGCATTTTGAAAGCTTTCATAACATCATCAAATGCTTTTGTGTCTTCGTCTACAAAGTAGTTTAAACGGTCGATACTTTTCTTTATCTCTTCAAAGTTGTCGTCTAGTTCTTTTCTGTCTTTATCGGATAGTTCTTTATAAACTTTTTTTCCTTCTGTTAGATTATAGACCATGGAAGTAAGGGCTGCACCTAAACTTGCTGCTAGAGCTGAAACACTTCCACCTCCTGGTGTTGGATCTCCACTTGCTGCATCTGCTACATAGTCTCTTACACTTTTATCGATAAACATCTTACAAAACTCCTCCTTTAAATTTATATATTGGATTGTTTATTGTAACTCTTATATCTATCTTACCCTTAATCTAACTTAAACCTCATTTTAAATTGTTTTCTAGTAAATGTTCCACGTGGAACATCATTCTGTTAGAATTTCAAATATTCTCTGTAGGTCCTCGTCGCTGTAGTATTCTATCTCTATCTTACCCTTGTTTTCTCCCATGTTCAGTTTTACTTTTGTCCCAAGAGTTCTTATGAGCTTATCTTCTAGATCTGCTATGTAAGGATCTCTTTTTACTGGAGTTTTCTTTTGTTTCTTATCTCCATCTTCTTCTTTTACCTTTTTTACCTCTTCTTCAGTTTTTCTGACATTTAATCCTGTTTCTATTATCCTTTTAGCAAGTTCTACCTGAGCTTCTTTATCTTTTATACCCAGTAAGACTTTTCCATGCCCTTGAGTTAAGTCTCCATTATATAAGTAATCTATGACTTCTTGGTCTAGATTTAGGAGTCTAAGACTGTTTGTTATATAGGACCTGCTCTTGCCTATTGTCTCTGCTAATTGATCTTGTTTTAAGTCGAAGTCTTCCATAAGGTTTTTATAGGCTTGAGCTTCTTCTATGGGGTTTAGATCTTCCCTTTGTACGTTTTCAATCAATGCAAGTTTTGCTACATCTTCATCTTTTGCATCTAAGATTATAGAGGGAATTTCTTTTAAATCTGCTAGCTTAGAAGCTCTAAATCTTCTTTCACCAGCTATGATCTCATAGCTATCATCTTTTTTCCTCAGAAGTATGGGCTGAATAACTCCATGGGTTTTTATAGAATCAGAAAGATCTTGCAGGGAATCTTTTTCAAATTCTTTTCTAGGCTGATCTTTTTTTATCTTTATATCTTCTAAAGATATGTATGCTATTTTCTCTTGTTTTTTATCATCTTTGTCTTTTATAAGATTGTCTATATCTGGTCTATCTGCAAGTAGGGCTGATAGTCCTTTTCCCAGACCTCTTTTTTTATTTGTCATAATACCATCCCTTCAGTCTAAAGTGAACTTATTCTACATACTCTACGTACTCTAAAAATTCTTCTGCAAGATCTCTATAAGCTTCTGCACCCTTTGATTTATTGTCATAATCCATTATAGCTAGACCATGAGAAGGAGCTTCTGCAAGTCTTACATTTCTTGGGATTATACTTGTATATACCTTCCCTTTGAAAAACGCCTTTACTTCTTCTACCACCTGTATAGATAGATTTGTCCTACCGTCGAACATACTTAAGACTACTCCTTCTATTTCAATACCTGGATTGTAGTTTTTCTTTACAAGTTCTATAGTAGTGAACAGTTGACTTACTCCTTCTAAGGCATAGTATTCACATTGTATGGGTATTATAACGCTGTTAGACGCTATAAGACCTGTTACACTCAAGATGCCTAAAGATGGAGGACAGTCTATAAATATATAGTCAAATTTATCCTTTACTTCTTCTAATTTATCTTTTAATATTTCTTCCCAGTCTCCTTCTCTTGCAAGTTCTACTTCAAGACCTGCAAGTTGGTTGTTAGCTGGAATAACATATACATTTTCAGCTGAAGATTCATAAATAGCTTTTTCTACATCTATATCATTTGCTAAAACATCATATATTTGATATTCTACTTTGTCTCTTTCTATACCCAGCCCGCTTGTAGTGTTTCCTTGGGGATCTAAATCTACTAGAAGTACCTTTTTATCCAATCTTCCGACCCCTGCAGCTAGGTTTATACTGGTAGTAGTTTTACCTACACCACCCTTTTGATTAAATATTGCTACTGTTTTACCCATTTTTTCACCTTCCAGTTTTATATCTTATCTCTATGATATCATATTAATAAGAAAAATGAACTAGATAATGTTCCATGTGGAACATTGTTTTAGAGAATTATTCCACAAATATCCCTATAGGAGAAAATGTTCCACGTGGAACATTCTTTTTTGCAACCTATTTTAAATAAAAATACTTTAAAGAAAGATAAGTAAAGTTTTTTTAAAATATTTTTATTATTTTGTTTTTTTATATTTGGCTTATTTACATACTTGTAAGAGATTTTCTTTAAAATTCTTAGTTTTTTTAAAAGAAATTTGATTTATTTTCAAAAAAGATGTTTAGAATTTAAATACTGGGTATAATATATATACAAACAAGAATAAGAAAGATAGATTATAAAATTTCAAGTAAATTATACTTTTAAATTTATCTTAAGGCAACTCTTATAGTTTGTAAACAAAACTTGATTTAACAAAGTCTAAAGAGATCCAAAAGATTTCAAAAGATTAAAATCTACAAGATCAAGAAAGAAGCTTTAAAATCTACAAAGATTAAATCTAAGTGTATTGGATTTAAAGTTGTTAGTTTCAAAAGGATTCAGTTTTAGAAGATGTTTTAACTAACGGGTCAAAATATCTGAGTAGACTAGTATTCCTGCTAAAAGAAGCAAGAAGATGTAAAAGTTAAGTTTAGATGTATAAGAAATGTTTAAGCCTTAAAGAAGCTTAGACAATAGATTATCAATTTACAATTAACTTTAACAGACAAGTAGTAGGGTTTAAGAAAAATATTCAAGAAGTAGATTTACTAAAAATCTAGAGTTTGTTGATGGGCAGTAGATTTAATTGGTACTAAACATTTATAAGAAAGGATTTGAGTATTACAATTAGGTTGAAGATTGACAAGATTTATAGCTTTAAGTATACAAAGGTTAATTAGATGTAAAATATTTAAATAACTAGAGTAAAGATTAAAGTATTAGATCAATGTAGATGTAAGGTAAATTTATTTACAATTTAATATGGTAAGATGCTTTTAAAGAAGTATTAAGATGGAGGTTTCCTAAGATAAGGATTCTGAAACTTAATGAAGAAACAATCGTTTAACAAATTCATTTGAGGAGTAGATTATTATAGAAAAAGATTTAACTGTAAAGAATTATTTAGACGATGTTAATGTTTTCAAGTTTTGTTTTAAATAATGGATGTTTTCTAAAAGAAATATAGAAAACATCCATTTAATTTTTTGTTTATTTTTAATATACCCTTTCTTGTTTTGATGATTTCAATTGAAAAACTAATAAAACCCTTCAAATTCCTCTCTATTTATATTATGTGACCAAATATATGTCTCACCATGTAATTCTATTCTTATTATGGCTTAAGCCCTTCTAGAGCCAATCTAGAGGTCCACTTTTTTTATCTTTTATTTAAAAATCGATCAGATCTTATCTTATCTTTGGTAAGACAAGTATTTCTAGGCAAAAGCTTATATTAAAGTACATAAATAGCTCCATTCATTAAAATTAGTTTTATGAACTTTATATTGAGCTATTGTATAGTTAGCTACTAAAAAATTTTCACTATTTGATTTTATATCTCCACTTTTGCCTAGAAATGTTCCACGTGGAACATTTCTTTTTATAGGTTTTTTTAATTCTTTTCTTTATTTTGTTTTTTATAGATGAGTTCTTTAGACGCCTGCAAGAGATTTTCTTTAGGATTTTTAGTTTTTTGAAAAGAAATTTGATTTATTTTCAAAAAAGATGTTTAGAATTTAAATACTGGGTAT
>CAZRHX010000021.1:7360-14866 GCA_964599855.1 uncultured Tissierella sp.
TTCTAAAAGAAATATAGAAAACATCCATTTAATTTTTTGTTTATTTTTAATATACTCTTTCTTGTTTTGATCATTTCAATTGAAAAACTAATAAAACCCTTCAAATTCTTCTCTATTTATATTATATAGGCATATATATTCCTTGCCATGTAATTATACTCTTACTATGGCTTAAGCGCCTCTAGAGCCAATCTGGAGGGTCACTTTTTTATCTTTTATCTAAAAAACAGTCAAATCCTATCTTCTGATTACTTGCAATGCAAATAGATCTTCTATTCCATCTTTCATATATACATATGAATCTTCGATTCCCTGATTATATATTTCAGGAGCTAGTTCTTCCATAAAAAAATCTAACACCAATTCACAAGCAAGCTCACCCAAATCCTCTTCTCTTTCTTCAGAAAAATATTTACTAATTTTTCTTTTCATGTTATTCTTATTACTCTCACTCAATTTGATTTTTTTCTTCACTTTGAAACTCCTTTTCTTCTATATTTAAATCCAACTATATTCTTATATCTCACTTTGTTCCACGTGGAACATTTATTATTTGATTTAGATTAATCTTTTGAAATATATTAAATAGTAAAACTAAATCAAATCAAATTATCGATATTAAAAGAGATGTTCCACGTGGAACATCTCTTTTAATAAGTTCTATAGTGGGTTTTTCTTTGGTTTCCCACCGCCACGAGGATATTTTTTAGCAGTTTGTCCTACTTTTTCTATAACTATTAATGAATGTGAGATATCACTTTCAGGAAGTGTTACTATCTTGGTCTCTATAACTTTTCCTCCCAATAGCTTTATAGCATTCATACTAAACTCTAGCTCTTCTTCTATATCTGGACCTTTCATAGCTATGAAGTGTCCCCCAACTTTAACAAAGGGCAAACAGTATTCACTAAGTGTATCAAGTGAAGCTACTGCTCTTGAAACAGCTATAGAAAACTTTTCTCTATATTCTTCTCTTCTAGATAGTTCTTCTGCTCTACCATGAACTGCTCTTATATCTTTTAATCCTAGATGTTTTATAACTTCATCTAAGAAGATTATTCTCTTATTCAAGCTATCTAAAAGGGTTACATCAAGGTTTTCCTTCATTATTTTTAGAGGAATACCAGGAAAACCTCCTCCTGTTCCTATGTCTATGAGAGTCTTATTGCCTTCAAATAGATTAAAGGATAGACAGGTAAGGCTATCTAAGAAATGTTTTATATCTATTTCGCTATCTTCTGTGATGGTTGTGATATTTATTTTTTCATTCCACTCTTGTAGAAGTTTTTTATAGTCTGAAAATCTACTTGCATCTTTTTCTGTAAGTTCTAAATCTAAAGTCTCTATACCTTTTACTAGCACATCTATATTAGACATTGACAGCTTCCTTTCTTTTCTTTTGCTCTAGATATATCAGTAAGACATTTATGTCTGATGGTGTAACTCCTGATATTCTAGATGCTTGACCCACTGAATCTGGTTTTATTTTGTTTAGTTTTTGAAGCGCTTCATTACTAATACCCTTTATAAGAGAATAATCAAATTTAGGATCAAGTCTTTTTTTCTCTAGTTTTTTAAACTGGGAGATTTGGATCATCTGTTTTTTAATATATCCTTCATATTTTATTTGAGTTTGTACTTGAAGCCTTATCTCTCTCAAAAGTTTTGGTCTATCTTTATCAAAGACAATTGTAGAGTCATAGCTGAGCTCTGGTCTTCTGATTAATTCAGAAACTGTTGTTGGAGTTTGAGTAGTTGTAGAACCTAGTTCTTCAAGTTTTTTATTATTTTCTTCTGTAGGATTTACTTTTACTTTTTTAAGTCTTTCTAGTTCTGCCTTTATTTGTTTTTCTTTTTCTAAGAACATATTGTATCTTTCTTCTTTTACAAGGCCTAGTTCATATCCTTTTTTAGTAAGTCTTAAATCTGCATTGTCTTGTCTCAGAGTCAGTCTATACTCGGCTCTTGAGGTCATCATTCTATAGGGTTCATCTGTACCCTTTGTCACTAGGTCGTCTATTAAAACCCCTATATAGGCTTCTGATCGGTCTAGTACAAATGGCTCTTGCCCTTTAATGTTCAAGGATGCATTTACCCCTGCAACTAGACCTTGAGCTGCTGCTTCTTCATATCCAGAAGATCCATTTATCTGACCTGCAAAAAATAGATTTTCTATATCCATATGTTCCATGGTTCTCTTCAATATGGTAGGATCAATTGAGTCATATTCTATAGCATAAGCCGGTCTCATAAATTCTACATTTTCTAATCCAGTTATTTCTTTATACATCATAAGTTGTACTTCTTCAGGTAGGGTTGAGCTTGCTCCTTGAACATACATCTCTTTTGTAGTCAGGCCTTCTGGTTCTATAAATATTTGATGCCTATCTTTATCTGCAAATCTAACTATCTTATCTTCTATAGATGGACAATATCTAGGTCCTATTCCCTCTATATTTCCTGCATACATAGGAGAGCGTCCAAGATTTTCTCTTATTATCTCATGTACTTTTTCATTGGTATAGGTTAAGTGGCATGGAACTTGTTCCACGTGGAACTTTTTACCCATATTTAAAAATGAAAAAGGTATGATTTCTTCATCTCCTGGTTGTATCTCCATTTTACTATAGTCTATACTATCTTTATGAACTCTTGCTGGAGTTCCAGTTTTCATCCTTCTCAGCTTAAATCCTTTTTTAATAAGGTTTTCTGAAAGTATATTGGATGGAAACATTCCATCTGGTCCTGAAGCATAATTTACTTCTCCTATATATACCCTTCCTCTAAGATAGGTTCCACTAGCTAATATTACTGACTTACAAGTATAAATAGCACCCGTCCTAGTCATAACCCCTTTTACTTTTCCGTCTTCTATAATTATATCTATAACTTCTGCTTGAGATATCTTTAAGTTTTCTTCATCTTCTAGTACTTTTTTCATCTCTATATGATAAGCTTTTTTATCAGCTTGTACTCTAAGGGAATGAACTGCAGGTCCTTTAGATGTGTTTAACATTCTACTTTGAATGAAGGTCTTATCTATGTTTAAAGCCATCTCTCCACCAAGAGCATCTATTTCTCTTACAAGATGACCTTTACCAGTACCACCTATGTTAGGGTTGCAGGATAGGGCTACTATAGAGTCTAAACTCATAGTCAATACAATTGTCTTCATACCCATCCTAGCGCTGGCAAAAGCTGCCTCAACGCCCGCATGTCCAGCCCCAATAACAACAACATCAAAAGACCCTGCATCATACGTCTTTACTTCTTCCATCATAACACCTCTTTCTAATTGAATCATACTTTCAAAATGTTCCACGTGGAACATCCATTATTTACCAATGCAAAAATCCCTAAATATCTTATCCAATATATCCTCTGCCACAGTATCTCCAGATATCTCTCCTAGGTCTTCCCATGCATTTCTAAGATCTATCTCTATACAATCTAAAGGTATGTCCATGTCTATGTCCTTTATGGCGTTTTGCATTTTCTTTTGAGCTTTTTCTAATTGGGTTTTATGTCTTATATTTGTGATCACTATATCTGATTCTATATTTAAATCTCCTTCATAGAAAAGATCTTTTATGTCTTCTTCTAATGTTTTAACACCTATATTTTCTATAATAGATGTCTCTATTATATGATCTATATCTTTTAGTTCTTTTAAGAACTTATCTTTAAAGCTAGGTTTAAGATCTATTTTATTTAAGAGGACTATGGATTTTTTGTTTTCCAATAGTTTCATTATCTCTATATCTTCATGGGTAAAGTCTCTTGATACATCAAAAACTGCTATTATAAGGTCTGAGTTTTCAAGACTTTCTTTTGCCCTATCTACTCCTATCTTTTCTACTATATCTTCTGTAGCTCTTATTCCAGCTGTGTCTACTATCTTTAGAGGTATGCCATCTATATTTACATATTCTTCTATTATATCTCTGGTCGTTCCTGGTACATCTGTAACTATTGCCCTGTTTTCCTTTAATATAGCATTTAGTAGTGATGATTTACCTACATTTGGCTTTCCAAGGATTACAGTATTTATACCATCCCTTAGAATCTTACCTTTGTTTGCAGTAGAGAGAAGATCTTGTATCCTCTTATCTACTAATTCTGCATCTGATTTTAAATCTTCATAGGTTAATTCTTCTGTATCTTCTTCTGGAAAATCTATTGAAACCTCAACATGGGCTACCATGGATAGAATTATATCTCTAATAGATCTTATTTCTTTGGATAGGCTTCCTTCAAGCTGATCAAAAGAGACTTCAAAGCTCTTATCAGTTTTAGATCTTATAATATCTATTACAGCTTCTGCTTGAGATAGGTCTAATCTTCCATTTAAAAATGCCCTTTTAGTAAACTCCCCTCTTTCAGAGAGTCTAGCACCGCTTCTAATTAAGAGCTCTAGTACCTTCCTAACTGATATGATACCTCCATGACAATAGATCTCTACCATGTTTTCTCTTGTATAGGTATATGGTCCCTCCATAAATGCTATTAAAACCTCATCTACCTTTTCACCATCTTCATCTATTATATGACCGTATGTCAGTCTTTTGTTTTTTATTTCTACTAGTTCTTTATCGTCAAAGCCTATAAATACCTTTTTCCCTATATCTATAGAGTCTTTTCCAGTCATTCTGACTATACCGATCCCCGCTTCTCCAACGGCTGTTGAAATTGCAGCTATAGTATCCAACATCTTATCAACTCCTCACCTTAATATTATACTTTAAAAGAAATAATTTATCCAATAAAAAAAGATGTTCCACGTGGAACATCTTTTATTTCTTTTGTATAACTATTCTTCTATAGGGCTCATTACCTTCACTAAAGGTTTGAATCTTCTTATGACTTTGAAGGGCTGAATGTATTATTCTTCTCTCATAAGGATTCATAGGTTCAAGTTTTACCTGTATGCTGCTAGAAACAGCCTTTTCTGCCATTCTCTGTGCAAGCATAATAAGTGTTTTCTCTCTCTTTTCTCTATATCCTTCAATATCCAATACTATCTTCATATAATCTTCTTCTTCTTTGTTTATAAAAAGACTTAAAAGATACTGCATGGCATCTAGAGTGTTTCCCCTTTTACCTATTATGATGCCCTTATCATCTGGATCTATACCTTTTATATCTATAAACAGAGTGTTTTTTTCTCTTTTGGTATCTATAGAAGCCTCTAAATCCATAGATGATACTATCTTTTCTAAAAACTCTTTAGCTAGCTTTTCTATGTCTTTAATTTCACTTACCTTTATTTTGGCATCTTTAGCACCTATTATACCGAAAAAACCTCTACTTGCTTCTTCTAAAACTTCTATTTGGACCTGGTCTCTTTCCAAATTTAATTCCAATAAAGCTTGTCTTGTAGCTTCTTCAACAGTTTTAGCATTTTTAATAATATAGTTCATTTTATATTATTCCTCCTTAAGTTTCCTAGAAGTTTTATTTGTTATAAGCTGCTGAATTATAGTAAATACATTACCTAGTACCCAATATAAGGCAAGTCCTGCTGGAAATGATCTAGCAGAAAAGAATATTAAAAATGGTAAGAAAATAGTCATCATCTTTTGTGTAGATTCAGCTGGGTTTTCTTTACCACCTCCTGCTGCCGGTGGTGGCGGTGCCATTAGCTTACTTTGTAAGTAAGTGGTGGCTGCTGCAAGTAATGGAAGTCCCCACAGATATGGGTCTGGGTTTTCTAAAGTTGGAATCCATAAAAACACTTTACTCATTGACTCATACATACCAGGTTCTGTGAAAGCATATTTAGCTGGTTCTCTAAACACTGCAAAGAAAGCCAGTAGTATAGGTAGTTGTATAAGTAATGGTAGACAACTTGAAGCAGGATTATAGTTGTATTCTTTGTATAATTCTTGCATCTTAATCTGCATTGTCTGTGGATCTTTTTTATATTTATCTTGTATTTCTTTCATTTTCGGTTGTACTTGTCCCATTATACGAGTAGATTTAGTCTGTTGAAGCATCAGTGGCAATAGCATCAATTTAAAAACTATTGAAGTTACTATTACTGCCATCGCATAATAAGAAAAATTGCTCGGCTCTGTGCCTATTCCTGAAATTATGTCATATACAAATCTCATTAGTGAACCAAGTATATTACCTAAAAAGGCTGTCATTTATTTCCCCCCTATTATTTGAGTGGATCATATCCCCCGTGATTAAAAGGATTACATCGCAATATTCTATATATCGTTAAAAATGTACCTTTAAAAAAACCATACTTTTGATAGGCTTCTAAAGAATATTGAGAGCAAGTGGGATAAAATCTACAGTTTTTTCCTGTTAAAATATATTTCGAAATAAACTTCTGATAAAATCTAATAATTAGTATCATAAGTGTTTTCATTTTATCACCTTTTTTTTAAAAGCTTTGATATGCTCATAATATGTATCATAGAACCTTCCAATTCTTTATAGGGAATGTTTACTACACTCCTTTTAGCAATAAAAATCAGATCATATCCTTCTTTAATATTATGAAAATTCAACCTATATATCTCTTTCATCCTTCTTCTTATCTTGTTTCTTACAACTGCGTTTCCAATTTTTTTAGTAATTGTGTATCCAACTCTTGTAACGTTCAAATCATTTTTCTTAACATATAGGATTAAATTTCTGTTCCAGTAGTTTTTTCCAGACTTGTATATATCTTTAAACTCCATATTTTTTCTTATACGATACTTTTTGTCCATTATATTTCTCCTATAAGACCTTCAAGAAAAGGCCACCATAAGTGGCCTTAAGCTGTTAGTCTTTTTCTTCCCTTTTGTCTTCTTGATTTTATAATTGATCTACCTGCTTTAGTTCTCATTCTTTTTCTAAAACCATGTACTCTGCTTCTCTGTCTTTTCTTTGGTTGATAAGTTCTTTTCACTTAAAACACCTCCCTTTAATGCCTGTATATATTTAATATAGAGTTTTCCAACATAAAATTATACACTACTATTGATTATATTTACTAATTGACCTTATGTCAAGAAATATAATTAATATAATGACTATTTTAATATGTTAACAACTTGTTGATTATGTGGATAATTTAATTGAATGTTCTTTAGTTTTTTGGTATTATAAAAAGAGATGTGGATATCCTTTAAATTTTGTTAATTATTAGTACTTATACACATATTGTGGATAAGTTGTGCATAAGCTATGGATATTTCTATAAATTCATGTCAACACTCTGTTATATGTAAATTTTTGTTCACAATTTATATTAGTTTTTATTGTGGATATCTAGTATAATATTTATATTGGATTTTTATTAACAGCGTGTTGATTTTTTTGTCAACAATTTTAGATGATTAAGAACATATTTTTTTTATATATATTTATATAATAATCTGTTGATACTTATGTTAATAGATCGATTAAATTTTTAAATTTATATTTAAAAGTTAGGAGGGAAATTTATGGCTTCAAGTTTAGATAATATTTGGGAGAGTGTTTTAAGTATTATAAAGGTAGAACTCA
>CAZRHX010000022.1:0-14303 GCA_964599855.1 uncultured Tissierella sp.
TTAAGGATTCCTTAGTAAGTGACTTAATATCATCCATATCACCTAGGAACATTGGGTCTATGGCAAATACATCTACTAGATAAGTATTCAGCCCTGCTAGATCCCATTCTTCTGGATACTGCATACCCATACTATACTGCTCTATACTTGAAGCAACTATATTGTGAACCATCTTTTGAATATGGTCTCTTAGATTCTCACCTTCAAGAACCCTTCTTCTCTCTGCATATATAACTTCCCTTTGTTTATTCATTACATTATCATATTGAAGAACATGCTTTCTAGTTGCAAAGTGATTGCTCTCAACTCTTTTTTGAGCATTTTCAATTGCCTTGCTAAGCATTTTATGTTCCAGCACCTGGTCTTCTGGCATATTCATAGTTTCAACAATAGTCTGCATCCTGTCTCCACCGAATAACCTCATAAGGTCATCATCTAGTCCTACATAAAATCTTGAAGAACCTGGGTCTCCCTGCCTTCCTGAACGACCTCTTAACTGATTGTCAATCCTTCTTGACTCATGCCTTTCAGTACCTATTATGTGGAGTCCACCAGATTCAATTACTTTTTCAGCTTCTATATCTGCTTCATATTTATATTTTTTATATATTTTTTCATATTCTTTTCTAGCCTCAATTACTCTTTCATCATCTGTTTGGAAAAAACCATCTATAAGGTCTATCACTTCATCTTCATAGCCTTTTTTCTTTAGGTCAAGCTTGGCCTTATTTTCAGGGTTACCACCTAGAACTATATCAGTTCCTCTACCAGCCATGTTTGTAGCTATGGTTACAGATCCAAATCTACCAGCATCTGCCACTATTTCAGCTTCTCTTTCGTGATACTTAGCATTTAAAACCTCATGCTTTATTCTTTCTTTTTTAAGCATCTTGCTGAGGAGCTCAGACTTTTCTATAGTTATGGTACCAACCAATATAGGTTGCCCTTTAGCATGCTTTTCTTTTATTTCTTCTACAACTGATCCAAACTTACCTTCTTCATTTTTATATACACTATCTGGAAGATCAACTCTTTTAATCGGTTCATTTGTAGGAATCTCAACAACATCTATATTGTATATTTCTCTAAATTCATCTTCCTCAGTTTTTGCAGTTCCTGTCATTCCTGATAATTTATTATACATTCTAAAATAGTTTTGGAAGGTAATGGTTGCAAGAGTCTTTGACTCAGAACGAACATCTAAACCTTCTTTAGCTTCTATAGCCTGATGAAGTCCATTGCTGTATCTTCTACCCTGCATAAGTCTACCAGTAAACTCGTCTACTATTAGGACTTCTCCATCATTTACCACATAGTCTATATCTTTTTTCATTATACTTCTAGCTTTTAAGGCTTGGTTTATATGATGTGCTATCTCCATATTGCTGACATCAGATAGGTTTTCTACACCAAAATATTTTTCTGCTTTTGCTGTTCCATTTTCTGTAAGACTGCAAGCTTTTGACTTTTCATCTATCAGGAAATCAACAGTTTCTTCTTTTATTTCTCTATCAAAGAAATCATTCTTTTGTTCATCTTGACTTATAACTCTGCTAGATAAGGTTCTAGCAAAATTATCTGCTAGATTGTATAATTCAGTAGACTTATCGCCTGCTCCAGAAATAATAAGCGGAGTTCTAGCTTCATCTATAAGTATACTGTCTACCTCATCTACTATGGCAAAAGATAGTGGTCTCTGCGTCATCTCTTCTTTATAGATGACCATATTGTCTCTTAAATAGTCAAATCCAAACTCATTGTTTGTACCATAAGTAATATCTGCCATATAAGCAGCTTTTCTCTCTTCATTGGTAATTCCATGGATAATACATCCTACAGTCAAACCCAAAAACTCATATAGTTTACCCATCCACTGTCTATCTCTATTTGCAAGATAGTCGTTTACTGTGATTATATGAACTCCTTTTCCAGTAAGACCATTTAAATAAGCCGCAAGGGTTGCAACCAATGTTTTACCTTCACCAGTTTTCATCTCTGCTATTCTTCCCTGATGAAGTATGATACCACCTTGAACTTGCACCTTAAAATGCTTCATTCCAAGTACTCTCCAAGAAGCTTCTCTCACCACTGCAAATGCTTCGACCATTAAATCTTCTAATGTTTCACCTTTTTCTAATCTAGCTCTAAATTCCTCTGTTTTATTCTTTAATTCATCATCTGTCAGTTTTTCCATTGTTTTTTCTAAATCTAAAATCTCCATAGTCATTGGTTCTATTTTTTTAAGTTCTTTACTGCTATAGTCTCCAAAGAGTCTTTTGAAAAATCCCATTCCTCTACCACCTTTCCTGTAAACGTATCCTTTATTTTATCACTTATAGTCTAGACTTTCAATATAAAAAAGTTGTAACCCTAAGGCTACAACTTTACATGTAGGTTTAAATTTAATTTTGAGGCTCTATAAGTCCATAATTCCCATCTTTTCTCTTATAAATTACACTCATTTCAAATGTTTCGCCATCTCTAAATACAAAGAAGTTATGTCCTAAAAGTTCCATTTGAAGTACTGCCTCTTCATGGTTCATAGGTTTTATATTAAATCTTTTCCTTCTAACTATCTTTGGTTTATCATCTTCTGTTTCTTCCTTTTCAAGAGATCTTACATTTTCAAATCTTATTGTATCTCCCTCTCTATACTTCTTTTGAAGTCTTGTCTTATATTTTCTCATTTGTCTTTCTAAAACATCAACAGCTTTATCTATACTAGCATACATATCATCACTTGTTTCTTCAGCTCTTATAATTGTTCCAGGGATATTGATAGTAACCTCAATCGTCTTATCATTTTTTTCAGTACTAAAAGTTACTGTTCCCTCAATTTCGTCTTTAAAGAATTTTTCTAGCTTACTTAACTTTTTTTCCGTTACTTCCCTCAGTGCGTCTGTTACTTCTACATTTTTTCCCACAAATTGTATATTCATGAATCCAGCTCCTTTCCATATAAGTATTATTTACTTATATGTTTATTATTATATTACCCATTATATATAATATATCACAATATGAAGAAAATATCATAGGTCTTTTTATAATATTTTGTTTATAGCTTGTTAATAAATTATTATAGTCTTCTGTGGACAATGTTGATAAGTCTGTGGATTAATGTATTTATCAACTTTTATATGTGGATAAGCTTGTTAATTGTTATACATTCTAAAGAAATAACTTTATTTTCTTATTTTTCTTCCCTAAATAGAGTTCTTTAGGTATAATATATATAGATAATTTAAAATGAGGAAGTGATTTAGTGCCTTCAGATTTAATATTTCAATTTATTATTCTTTTTATACTTATAATGCTGTCTGGTTTTTTCTCTTCTTCGGAAACTGCTTTGGTTTCTTTAAGTAAGATAAGACTTAGACAGATGGTAGATGAAGGAGTAAAAAATGCAAGTCTTGTAAGTACACTTATAGATAAACCAAACAAACTATTGGGAGCTATTTTAATCGGGAACAATATAGTAAATATAGCTGCTTCTGCTCTAGCAACCTCAATAGCTATAGATTTATGGGGTAATAAAGGTATAGGTATATCAACCGGAGTTATGACTTTTCTAGTTCTAATCTTTGGAGAAGTGACACCAAAGTCACTTGCTGCTCAAAATTCAGAAAAGACAGCACTTAAAGTATCAAGACCTATATATTTTATAACAGTATTCTTAAGCCCTCTTATATATGTTATTACTTCTATAACTAATGTGCTTATAAAACTCATGGGTGGAAATACTTCAAAAATTCAACCGCTTATAACTGAAGATGAGTTAAAGACTATAGTAAATGTAAGCCATGAAGAGGGAGTGCTTGAAGTAGGGGAAACAAAGATGATCTACAATGTTTTTGAATTTGGAGATTCTGAAGCAAAGGATGTTATGACTCCCCGAACAAATATGGTTGCTCTGAGTGTAAACTCATCATATAAAGATCTAGTGGAACTATTTAAAGAAGAAACTTTCTCACGTCTTCCAATCTATGAAGAAGATATAGACGATATAATAGGAATACTTCATGTAAAAGACCTTATATTTTCTATAGAAGATAGAGAAAGCTTCAATGTAAGAGATTACTTAAGGCCAGCCTTCTTTACTTATGAATTCAAACCAACACAGGAATTATTTCAAGAGATGAGAGATAACAACTATCCTACAGCCATAATATTGGATGAGTACGGCGGAACAGCTGGCATGATAACTACTGAAGATTTGGTGGAAGAGATAGTAGGAGAAATAACTGACGAATACGATGAGGGAAATGAAGAAATAATAGTAATAAAAGAAGATGAATATATAGTAGACGGAAGCATGAAGTTAGACCTTTTAAACGACCTTATAGGAACAAACATAGAGTCAGAAAACTTTGATTCTATAGGAGGTTTTGTAATAGGTATACTTGGAAGATTTCCTGAAGAAGAAGAAATTATAGAATATGAAAATATTAAATTCACAATAGAAAAAGTAGAAAAAAACAGGATAGAAAAGATGAGAATATTTACTTAAATCTCATCTTTTTTTATTCTATTAAAAACTTTGTTCTTATTAGTACTTATAAGTATAATGGTGTATAATACTTATTGAACAATTTAACTTAGGGGGAAATTATGAACACAGCAAACTTAAATAGCTTTAAAAAAATAGAATTTGATGTCACAAAGAAACTTTTTAATTATATATATAACAATATAAATTTAAACAAAGTAATAGAAGAACTCGATAAAGAATACTCTTATTTTTATGATACAGAAAACAATCTAGCCTTCAATATATGGCTTAGTTTGGATTACATTCATAAAGATGGGAAGACTTTTACTGAAAAATTTTTAGAGGAAAAATCTCATTCTTTAAGTAAAAAAGAAAAGACAATTTTAGAAGAAAGAAAAGATTCTTATGTATCTATATTTGAAATAATAGGATCTGATAAAAAATATATACGTGTAAGAGATATTTTAACAGAAAAAGAGTTCTCCCTTTTAGAACCAGATCTTTTAACTATAGTTAAAAAAGGAGAATATGTATTTTCAAGAATAGGAAAAACTTTAAATCACTATAATTTTATAGGAGATATAAACTATTTGCCACATTCGAGTAAGTATACTTTTATGCAAGATATAATACGTGATTTTAATATTATGATGCTCGAACATGAAGGTCTTACTATGAAGGATTATCTAAAGAGATTTGGTCTAAATTTATATAAGATCTACGACGACATAATGTTTTATTTAACAGACTCAGAAGATGAATTAAGCTTCTATAGGCTGGACGAAATAGATGAATTTGATGAATTTGAAAATTATCTGGCTTCAAAGACAGACGAAACAGAGACTGTGTCTCATTTAAATAATCTGTCAAATATCATTGAATCTTATTTGATAGACAAGGATAAAACTATAGAAGACTTACCATATATAGATTTAAATAGTTTTTTTACAGAATCTATAGAAGAAGGGCTCATAGGAGTTGTAAAAGAACTTTTATCTTATATTAAAACTTTAAAACTGTATTTTCAGTTTTTAAATAAAAAAGATGCTAAATTTATAAAACAATCTGAGGATATATCTAATATAAGTAAGAATCCATTTAAATATATACAACAATTAAATTCTTATGAAAAAAATTTAATAATAGATAAAAATCTATCTTACTATATCTCAAATATATTCAACTATGACGCTTTGAAACTGCTTACGGATTTTGATGTGTTTCTTATTTATATAGAGGCAAATCTTATGGAGTTAACACTTAAGAAATCTTTAATTAAAAGAAAGCATCTTTTAGAAATAAATAATCATCTTGAAGGTAAATCAAAGATTGATTCAAAAGCTCCAAATCAGAAAGACTTTGTAAATATAAACTTCTTTTATTACTTAGCTTTACAACTAGAGCTTTTGGCTATAGACAATAATAAGCTTTATTTTAATAAAAAAGCAATGGATTATCTCCTCTTAGATGATGAAGACAAGTATGTAGTTTTATTTAAATATCTTTCAAGTGAGGATTTCCTATTGAATGTTTTGAATTTTAAAGAAGATTTTTCTAAAAGAGAAAAAGATAAATTTTTAAATAAACTAGCTTCAATGAATCCATTGAAAGAATATTCATATGAATACTTTTCTTTAGAAGATAAAAAACTCTTCTTTTCTTATGCCAAATATCTTAAATTGTTAGATATAATCGATTACAATGAATCTCAAGCAGATTCTATAAAAGTCACTAGTTTTGGAAAGAAATTAAGTAAATATATTATAAAAAACAGAGATTCATCCACCAAAGATAATCTAATAAATTTATCAAACTATATTAAATAATAAAAGGAGTTCACCATGGAAAGATTATTTTTAGAAGATTTTACTAAATACAAGTATTTATCAAGGCTTGTTTTATCACCAGATTCAAATCATACTGCTTTTATATCTAGTAAGGCCAATCTAGAAGAAAATAACTACCAAACAGAAATAAATATAATAGATAATATCAATAAGAGTCTAAAAAAGTTAAGCTCTTCTACAAGTCAAAGTAATCTTATTTGGAAAGATAATGAAAACATTATCTTTTCAAAAGACTCTATAGAAGATAAAAAACGACGTGAAAATAAAGAGCCCTTTACATGCTTTTATGAATTCAATATAAGAGATGAAGAAGAAATATCCTTATTTGAAATTCCTTTTAATGTTACAGACATAAAAGTTTTAGATGATGAAAACTTTATCTTTTCAGCTAAATTTGATCCTCGATTTGAAAAGTTCCCTGAACTTGATGGCCAAGAAAAAGAAAAGTTTTTACAGGGATTAAAGGATGAAATGGATTATGAAATATTAGATGAAATACCATTTTGGTCAAATGGACAAGGATTTACTAATAAAAAGAGAAATAAACTATATCTATATAATATAAAAAATCAAAGCACCTTATCTATAACAGATGATTTTACTGATCTATACTCTTTTGAACTTGATATAGATAAGAAAAACATCTTACTTATAACAAACTCTTTTATAGATAAGAAATATAACTTTACCCATCTTCAAGTATATAATATAGAAGGGGATTCTCTGATTAAGATTTCTCCCTTTACAAATTTTGACTATTCATATGCTAATTTTTTAGGAGATAAGCTTATATTTTTAGGCTCTGATATGAAAGACTTTGGACTAAATCAAAATCCAGACTTTTATCTATCTGACTTAGATGGATCCAAGGTTAAAAAGATATCAGCAAATACTTTTAACTTTAGTACCGTCAATTCAATAGGCTCCGATTGTAGATATGGCAGCAATTCTACAAATCATATAGATTCAAAATTCTTATATTTTGTAACTACAGAGGGAGATTCTTCTTTTATAAATAGAATAGATGAAGAGGGGAAAATAGAAAAACTGACCAATAAAAAAGGTTCTATCGATGGCTTTGATGTAAAGAATGGATATATACAGTTTATAGGACTTAGGAGTCTAAGACTTCAAGAAGTATATGAACTAGAAAACAAAAAAGAAAGACAGCTTACAAATTTTAATCAATGGGTTATAGAAGAGAAAACTCTTTCTATACCTGAAAAACTTACTTTTAGAACTGAAAATGAAACACTTATAGAGGGATGGCTTATGAAACCTAGCAATTTCCAGATTGGTAAAAAATATCCGGCTATTTTAAATATCCATGGAGGACCTAAGACAGCTTTTGGAGAAGTTTTTTTTCATGAAATGCAGTATTTAGCAAATGAAGGCTATATTGTATTTTTCTGTAATCCTAGAGGCAGTGACGGTAGAGGCGATAAATTTGCCGATATAAGAGGGAAGTATGGAACGATAGATTATGATGATATAATGGAATTTACTGATTTAGTTTTAGAAAAATATCATTTTATAGATAAGGATAGATTGGGAGTTATGGGTGGTTCTTATGGTGGCTTTATGACAAATTGGATAATAGGTCATACAGATAGATTTAAAGCTGCCATCTCTCAAAGAAGTATCTCCAACTGGATGTCTAAGTTTGGAACAACTGATATCGGCTACTATTTTGTAGATGATCAAATGTCAGCTACTCCTTGGAATGACTTTGACGCACTTTGGACGGCTTCGCCTATGAAATATGCAGATAAAGTAGTTACACCTACTCTTTTCATTCACTCAGAAGAAGACTATAGATGTTGGCTGACTGAAGCTATTCAGATGTTTACATCTTTAAAGTATCATGGTGTTGAATCAAGACTTTGTATATTCAGAGAAGAAAACCATGAATTGAGTAGATCTGGCAAACCTAAACATAGAATAAAGAGGTTGTTAGAGATAAGAAATTGGTTTGAAAAGTATTTAAAATAATTTAAGGGGGTGCTCCTATGGATTCTTTTTTAGAAAAACTTACAAGAATAAGACCTATTATATTTTTAGACCAACTTATTTTTAGAATAAAAGACGATGAAGTATTTGTAACGGGTACTCAGCTTACATTTTTTTTGATACTTTCTATATTTCCTTTTATAATAATGCTTCTAAATATTGTAAGTTATACCCCCTTTGTTAAGCCTGAGATCTTACAGGGTGTAATTTCTTATTTACCAGAAGAAATAAGAGATCTATTTAGGAACTTTATAAAAGAGATCTCGGCTTCTAGTAGTCAATCACTTCTTTCTATTTCAGCTGTCTTAGGACTATGGTCTTCTTCAGCTGGAATCAAAGCAGTGGTAAGGGCTATAAATAAAGCTTATGATTATGGAGAACATAGATCCTATATAAAATTAAGACTTATGTCTGTTCTGTTTACTATAGCTCTTTTAATACTTATTGTATTGGTTTTTTTGACTTTGATCTTTGGTGAAGTATTGGCAAATAAACTCTTTGAATTATTAGGACTTACTTTTTTCTTTAAAATACTTTGGAGATATATGAGGATACTTATTCCCGTATCTTATATGATACTTATATTTGCACTGCTCTATAAATATAGTCCCTCTAAAAGCAGACTTCATGAGATAACTTTCTCAAGTACCCTGCCAGGTGCCATCTTTACAACACTGGGCTGGATGATTACTTCAGCACTATTTTCATATTATGTAAATAACTTTGGAAACTATGCTGTCACTTACGGAAGTCTTGTAGGCGTTATTCTTCTTTTTATTTGGCTTTACATAAGCAGTATAATAATAGTTTTAGGTGGAGAAATAAATGCAACTTTAGATTTTTTCAAAATGTATGGATTTAAAGCTCATAGAGACAAAAGCATCTTGATAGACATTCTTGATAAATTTTAAATTTTCCTACTTGAGCTGAGGGCAAGAGCAAAAATAGCTTTTGCCTTATTTTTTATTAATTCTCTGGCACTCTCTTCTATAGTAGATCCACTGGTTATTAAGTCATCTATTAACAGTATCTTCCTACCCTCTATCTCATCTATGTTTTTAACCTTAAATGCACCCTTTAAGTTCTTTTTTCTATCTTCTCTGTCTAAAAAATGTTGGTCTTGAGTATGATTTGTCTTTATAAGAGTTCTTGAAAGAGGAATATTTAACTCCTCAGACACAAATTTTGCCAAAAGCTCTGATTGATTATAACCTCTTATAGCTTCTTTTCTCCTATGTGATGGAACAAAGGCTATAAGGTCTATCTTTTCATCTAGTTTTTTTTCATATACAGTCTCAAGTAAAATAGAGCCCAATGGTTTATATAAAAAAGATTTATCATCGAATTTATATCTTTTAATTATATCTTTCATAAATCTATCATATATAGTTGTGTAATAACATCCTTCTAAGAGAGAGCGGTCTAGAAAAACTTCTTTATTTGCTAATTCTATATTAGTTCTACAAGATTTACATATGTGATTTTCTATATTTAAGTCATCTGTATTACAAAAGAAACATAAGTCTTTTGTAGGAAAAACAAGTTCAAGTAAGCTCTTCATATACTCCATATCCATTCTCCTTAGCTATAAAATACTTCTATATATTCTTTTATCTTTCTATCTAAACTAGAATATCTCTTAGTAATTCTATTATTTTCTATCATCATTTGAAGATACTGTGCTTGCCCAACTAAAACTACAAGCTCTCTAGCTCTTGTTATACCAGTATATATAAGATTTCTGGTTAGGAGCATAGGAGGGCCCCAATGTATGGGCATTATAACTACTGGAAATTCACTCCCTTGAGATTTGTGAACTGTTATAGCATAGGCTAGTTTTAATTCATCCAGATTATTAAAACTATACTCCACTATCTTTTCTTCATCAAATATAACCTTTAAATTATTGGATTCACTGTCTATAGATTCTATATATCCAAAATCTCCGTTGAAAACGCCTTCTCCTTTTTCTGGAAGAATTCCTCCACCTATCTTTTGCCATTCTAAATTATAGTTATTCTTTATTTGCATAACCTTATCTCCCACTCTAAAGAGTTCATCGCCAAATTTTTTCTCAGCTTTGTAGCTTGACTTTGGATTTAAAGTCTCTTGAAGTTTTTTATTGAGAGAGTTTATGCCTACATCTCCTTTTTTCATAGGTGTTAAGACCTGAATATCTTTAAGTGGATCATAATCATAAAAATTTGGAAGCCTTTTACTATTTAAATCTATAATTGTTTCAAGGCTCTCAAGAGGATTGTTTTTAGACAGAAAGTAAAAGTCTTTATCTTTTCCATTTAATATGGGAATCTCTCCTTTATTTATCTTATGAGCATTTACTACTATCATACTTTCTTCTGCTTGTCTAAAAATCTTATCCAACATAACTATTCTTATGCTTTTAGAGTCTATGATATCTCTCAATACGTTTCCAGCTCCTACACTTGGGAGCTGGTCTATGTCTCCTACCAGTATGAGGCGTGTTCCTTCTGCTATGGCCTTTAGTAGACTATTCATTAGAAGTATATCTATCATAGATGATTCATCTATGATCACAACATCTGCTTCTAGAGGAGTATCTTCGTCCCTGTTAAAGGCCATGTCTTCCTCTAGATAAGAAAACTCGAGCAGTCTATGGATGGTCTTGCTTTCTCTTCCTGTAGTCTCTGTCATCCTCTTAGCAGCCCTTCCTGTAGGGGCTGAGAGGATGACTTTCATCTCTAAATCTTCAAATATCTCTATAATTGCATTTATAGTTGTAGTCTTACCTGTTCCGGGTCCACCCGTTATTATGACCACACCATTTTCTACAGATTCTTTTATAGCCAAAAGCTGCTTTGTATCAAATTCTATCTCTTCTTCTCTTTGGATCTTTTCAATTTCTCTTTCTACATTTACTTCTAGGTCTTTAAACTCAACCTTTGAGAGCTCTACTATTTTTCTTGCAACATTATTTTCAGCTATATGAAAAGGTGCATAATAGACCAAAGTCTTATCCAAATCATTTACCATATGAAAGTTTTTCTTAAATATAAGATCTTTTATAGATTCTTCTATGAGCTCATCTTCAATCTCTAAAACAGCACTTGTTTTTCTTATCAATTCTTCTTTAGGAAGATAAGAATGTCCATCTCCCGCACTTTTCATCATTGTAAATTTTAGTCCTGCTTCTATTCTATATGTAGATTTTAAATCTATGCCCATATTACGGGCTAGGATATCTGCTGTTTTAAAACCTATGCCATATATGTCCTCTGATAATCTATAGGGATTTTCATTTATCAATTTTATAGTATCTTTCCCATATTTTTTATATATTTTTATGCCATTATTTACACTAATATCGAACTGCTGAAGATATACCATTATATCTTTTATATCTCTTTGTTCTTCATAGGCTGCAGATATCTTTTCGATTTTTTTCTGTCCAATACCAGGTATGGTCTTTAACTTTTCAGGATTATATTGAATTATATCTAAAGAATCTTCTCCAAATTCATTTACTATATTTTTAGCAGTCTTAGGTCCTACATATGGAAGTAGTCCTGAAGCTAAATAGTTTTCTATTCCCTTTAAAGTCGAAGGTACTGTGGTTTTTATAGTTTCAAACTTTAATTGTTCTCCAAACTTTTCATGGTATATCCATTCACCTTCTACTTCTACCATCTCATCTAAGTTTATAAAGGCTGCATTACCCACTATAGTTACCATCCCATCAGAGGTTCTAAGTTTTGCAACAGTATATCCATTTACTTCATTTCTGAAAATTACTTCTTCTACTATTCCCTCTATAGTTAGCAAAAAAACCCTCCTATTCTAAGTAAATTATAACATATGTTTGGATATTATGTAAAAAAAAGATGACTGAAATCAGTCATCTTTAAAGTATTTTTTCTATTGTCTTTGAAAGCTCGTTTATACTTTCACTTAGCTGATTTAGTTTTCCTTCAATTCTCACCAAAAGATATATGGATATGACTATTGGAAAACCTAAATTAGCTATATTGGTATATATCTCTTCCATCTGTGCAACCTCCTTAGAATTCTATAACATTTACTGTAGTCTTTATGATTCTAGCTCCAAGAGACTTTACTAGATCAGTATTATTGGACAAAAATATATTCTTTTCTAGTATGGTATCCATTGCACTTTCTATCTCAATATTTTCTAGATCTTCCTTAGGATCTGCAATTGATAGTTTGAATTTTTTATCAACTGCATCTACAAAGTCTAGCTCTAAATTTGTCTTTATCATCTTTTCACCCCCTCTTAAATCATTCTATTCTTCTATTCAGATATCAAGTTCATCTCTTCAATTCTCTTTACATTTAAAAGATCTTTTATTTGAAGACTTCCTAAAGCTATTGCTGTTTCGTATAGTTCTTCATCTAAAGCATCCGTTTTTATCTTATTAAGTGTTTTAGATATAATCTTTTGTTTCTCATCTACAATACCACCATCTAATTCTAATTTTAAATTTGTCTTTTCTTTTATATTTCTTATAGCCATTTCTTTCACCTCCCTTCTTCTTGTTCAATATATAGACTTAGAAGGGGAATTTACTATTTAAAAGTAAAAAAAGATTTAAACCATCTATAGATGGTTTAAATCTTTCTATATTCTACTATCTTTTTAATTTTTCTACCTTGTCTAATTTTTCCCAAGGAAGATCTAGATCTTCTCTTCCAAAGTGACCATAACTAGCAACTTGTTTGTATATAGGTCTTTTTAAATCTAATTCCTTTATAATTGCAGCCGGTCTTAGATCGAAATTTTCTTTTATAATCTTTATTATTTCTTCATTAGAAATAGTACCTGTTCCAAAGGTATCTACATATATAGATAATGGCTTAGCAACTCCTATAACATATGAAAGACCTACTTCACATCTGTGACAAAGCCCAGCTGCAACAATATTTTTAGCAATATATCTAGCCATATAAGAAGCTGATCTATCTACTTTTGTAGGATCTTTTCCAGAGAAAGCTCCCCCACCATGTCTTCCAAAACCTCCATAAGTATCTACTATAATCTTTCTGCCAGTAAGACCTGAATCTCCCATAGGTCCACCTAACACAAATCTTCCTGTAGCATTTATAAAGTACTTTGTCTCTTCATCTATAAGTTCTTTTGGAATTATTTTTTCTATTACATGTTCCATTATATCTCTTTTTATAGTTTCATTGTCTACATCTGCGCTATGTTGGGCTGCTACTACTATATTTTCAATTCTTACGGCTTTATCATTTTCATATTCTACCGTAACTTGAGTTTTACCATCTGGTCTTAGATATTTTAAGGTACCATCTTTTCTAACATCTGCAAGCTTCTTAGCTAGTTTATGAGATAATGATATAGGTAGTGGCATAAGCTCAGCTGTTTCATTACAAGCATATCCAAACATCATCCCTTGATCTCCAGCGCCTGTTTGATCTAGATCGTCTCCATCTTTATTGTCTACACCCATAGCAATATCTGGCGATTGTTCATTTATAGAAGTAAGTACTGCGCAGGTCTCAGCGTCAAAGCCATACTTAGCTCTAGTGTATCCTATTTCCTCTACAGTCTTTCTAACTATCTTTGGTATATCTACATAGCAAGTCGTAGTTATCTCTCCTACTACTAGAACCATGCCCGTTGTAGCTACTGCTTCACACGCTACTCTTGCTTCTCTATCTTGTTCAAGTATTGCATCCAATATCGCATCAGATATTTGATCACAAACTTTATCAGGATGACCTTCTGTAACAGATTCAGAAGTAAATAATATCTTTTCCATTTTTCTTCCTCCTAAATTTAAATATAAAAAAACCTCTCACAAAGAGAAGGTTTAGGCTTTTAAGCTTATACCTCATCTTCCAGAATAAAATTCTGTGGGATTTAGCACCTTGTATAAATACTGGTTGCCGGATTTCACAGGGCCCATACCCTCCATCGCTCTTGATAAGGAACT